>NZ_JBIMJQ010000039.1:0-12779 GCF_043674215.1 Streptococcus sp. A22 | reverse complement strand
TTTCTATACTGAGTTGGGGAATTCTAGTATATCAGACGAACATGTCTTTTTTGTTGCATTTCATTTTACAACGCGGGGATATAAGAAATTTTATTTTTTTTTGAAAATTTTTAACATAAAGCAAAATATCCCCGTTTCCGAGGATGCGATAAGGAATGACTAGACTAATTCTTCAAATTGAACTTCTGCTAAGATTTCTGCGAATTGCTCTGGCGCAACTTCTGGGAAATAATTGAGGCAGTTGGCAGTTGCGTAGGCAGCAGCCTCCTTGAGGAAGATTTCTGGCTCTTGGTTTTGGCTGATCCCCTTGACAAGGAGACCCAGATAGAAATCTCCAGCTGCAATTGGATTTTTAGCCTCTTTCTTAGGGGATTGGATACGGAAAAAGCGTTGACCGATTTTGGCCAGACTTCCCTTGCTGCCCAGGGTCACGATAAGATTTTCGTGAGGAGTCACTTCTTTGAGGATGCGCAGTACATCTTCTGGGTCATGTTCATCCAACTCTGGATAGATGTCCTTGAGCTCCTCATTGTTAATTTTAATCAGGGCTGGACGAGCCTCGTAAGCGGCACGAAGGGCTGCACCACTGGTATCCACAATGGTACGGACCGCAGGGAATTTTTCAATAAACTGCTGGATATAATCATCCGGCATCCCCTTCATCAGACTGCCTGAAAAGACCAAGGTATCACCTGGTTGCAGGCTTTCTTCGATTTGCTTAGTAAATTGATCCAGGAGTTCTGCAGTCAATTCCAGGCCTTTTTCATAGAAGAGAACCACATCCCCTGTCGATGTTTCAACGTAGATATTGCAGGTGCGGGTGTTTTGCCCAGACTGAACCACCTTGAGGGCATTGCCCTTGTCAGCATTGAGCTCCTCGATGTAGCGACCAATCGCTCCACCTAAAATAGTATGGATAACATAGTCCGTCTGGCCGTTTTCCTTGAGGGCATAGGCCACATTGAAACTCTTGCCACCTGGATAATCCCGGACTTCAAAGGGACGTAGGGGAATATTTTTCTCAATAGCCTCAACCAAGAGGGTTCGGTCAAGAGCAGGGTTGGGACAGACAAGATGAATCATAGCAATCTCCTTTTTTTATGTGATGTTCTATGATTATTATAACAGATATATTGATATATGGTTGAAAAAATTATAAAAAGAAACCAGAAATTTTCTGATTTCCCTATTTGAAATTGGTAACGGTCACACCCAGCAAACGAATGCCCTTTTCTGGCTGGCCGACTTCTTCAAAGATTTGGCGGACTTCCTTCTCAATCCTATCGGCTTGGTCAGTCGCCTCCGAAAAACTATGGCGCTTGGTCAGGGTCGAAAAATCTCCGTAGCGGATTTTGAGGACAATGGTCCGTCCTTTTTTCTGGTGCTTGGTCAGACTAACCGCCACCTTCTGACAGAGCTTACCCAACTCTTGCAGAGCATCCTCTTCACGATAGAGCAACTTGCGGTAGGTCCGCTCCTTACCGATAGACTTGCGGATGCGATTGGTTTTTACGGGTGAATTGGAAATACCTCTGGCCTTGCGGTAGAGATCAAAACCAAAACGACCGAAAGTATCAATCAAAGTCATCTCCGATACATCTAACAAATCTGCCCCAGTATAGACTCCCATCTGATGCAGTTTTTCGACGGTCTTCTTACCAACTCCGTGAAGTTTCTCGACAGGGAGACTGGCCAAAACCGGCACCGCATCCTCCGGCTTAATCAGGGTTAGTCCATGCGGCTTTTCCATGTCCGAGGCGATTTTAGCCATAAATTTATTATAGGAGACACCAGCTGATGCCGTCAGGTGTAGCTCCTTCCAGATATCGTACTGGATGAGTTTGGCAATCTTGATAGCCGAAGTGATGCCCAGCTTATTTTCTGTCACATCCAGATAGGCCTCATCAATGGACATGGGCTCGACTAAATCCGTATAGCGGTGGAAAATTTCGCGGACCTGGAGACCAACTTCCTGGTATTTATCATAGTTCCCTGAAATGAAAACCGCCTGGGGACAGCGTTCATAGGCTTCTTTGGAAGACATGGCCGAATGAATTCCAAAGGCACGCGCCTCATAACTACAGGTGGACACAACGCCTCTTCCGCCAGACAACCTAGGGTCCGCTCCAATAATAACAGGCTTTCCTTTCAATTCAGGATTGTCCCTTACCTCAATGGCAGCAAAAAAAGCATCCATGTCAATGTGAATAATCTTGCGGGATAGGTCATTGATGAGCGGAAAAACTAACATGATGCTCCTTTCTGCTCCTTCCTACTAGACATATTATAGCCTATCTAACAAATTTTTTCATAAAGCGAACATTGACAGGCAATTAGTACTCAATGAAATTCAAAATCAGACTAGGCGACGCATATGTAGATAGAGCATCACTACTTCGCATTTTTAGATAGTAGAATTTTCAAATATATAAACTTAGACGTGTCCTGTTTCTAATTCCATTTTGCTATAAGTTTGCGAAAAGCTTCGATAAACAATACAAAAGAGGCAGGTCCGATACCTACCTCTAATGTATTTGGAGAACAAGCTAATTATTTTTTTCTGAAATGACTACTCAAATCGTCTTCTTCGAGCCGCCATAGCCATTAGACCTACTAAACCAGCTGCTAGGAGCAAGCCTTGTTCAGTTGTTTCACCTGTTTGCGGTAAAGTAGCTGAAGTAGCTTTTGCTGGTTTTGGACTAGCAGCTTCTTTCGCCAAGCTTGCAGGATCAATACTTGGAAGAGCAGCTACTGTAGGAGCATAGTTAGGAACTAAGCCTCCATCGAAAGCAGGTAATGGTTCTGCTTTAACACTATCACCTTTTGCAATCACAAGCGGTGGCAATTCCCCTAACGGAAGAGGATCTGCTTTGGTACTTTCTCCTTTTGCAGTGACGATGTCCTCATCTTGTTTGACTGGCTCATCAACTGTGCCTGGATTTGCTGGCGTTTCGGTAGCATTCAAGCGAGCAACTATAGCATCTAAGATATTTGCTGTCAAAAGATTTGCAGCTTCGACAGAAGCCATAAAGTCTTCCACTTCTTTGACAAGAGCTGTCTTACCTGCTGAACGTGCTGCAGTAAGTGCTGCTTCATATGCTGACTTATCAAGGGTGGCTTCTTCCTGAACAGGTGTCAAGAAACGGAATTCAGCAGCAGACATAAATTGATCTGCAGTATCACCGTATGAGGCAGTACCTGTAATCACAATCTTCTTAGCCTTAATTGTCTTACCGAAATCAATTGTCTTAGTAGCACTTGTTGCTGGCCAATCCGCACCAGTAAAGGTATGTTCCACGTTTTGATCATCAGTAATCACCAATGTCAATGCTTTCAAGATACCGTTGAGGCCTGATTGTCTCGGCACGTATTCAAAGCGTTGAATGTCAACTGGTCTACTAAGGTTCACTGTCGCCGGCTCATTAATATGACGGCCATTCCATGGTGTGTGCCAGATAGTAGAAGGATTGCCATCAAAAGCTTTAGCTAGTTCTTCACCTTCTTGAGCATTAGCCTGAGCCAAGCCAATATCTTCGTTTGTGATTGCTGTTTTCTTCACTTGAAGATTTTGACGGGCTGTATTGGCAGTAGCAATCAAGGTACGAGCGTCTTCGATACTGATATCCTCAGGAGCTGCAGACACTGCTAACAAAGCTTCTTTGTACGGTGCCAAACTTGCTTGAGTATAGTTTTCATTCAAGACTGGGGTATTTAAGTTATAGTAATCTGTTGTCAACAAGTGACCAGTCAAGGTAACTTCTTCGATCACCAGATTATCTAGCATAAAGTCATTGTAGCCTCGGAAGTTGGCATTTCCACCAGTATCTCCCTTAGTATCACCACCACGGCGAGTTGAGAAGATACCAACCCAAGTATTGCCAGACTCTGCACCTGTAACTAAGAAACTTGCTTTCTTAGCCTTATCACTATCTTCCCATGAATTGTTCAATGGATTCAGCGTTAGGCTACCGGCATCATTGTTATAACGTCCTTCACCGATAGCAAAGGCATAAGTTCCATTGGAACCAGCTTCATAATCAAAGCTTACACGATAGGCCTTGCCAGCTTCAAAGCGGAAGTTTTGTGGAATAGTTTGGTAAACAATGCTATTGCGAGCTGTCAGACCATTTGTCTTGAGTGACCAAGTGCCTTCAATGACATCGTCCACCTTCTTACCATTCCAGCCACGTTGAGTGTATGGAGCATGTTTTTCTGCAAGGTGGGTACGGTTGTCCTCAACTCCTTCAATACCACCGATAACAAATGGGAAAATACCTTGTGGAACACTCTCAAAGTTTTGCTTGAAGGTACCAGCAGTTGTATTGTGACCTCCTGCAAACATCGTTGAGTCATTTTCAAAGACACGAATTTCATCGAAATAGGTTGCTGCATCATCTGCATCGCGAGATAGGGTCAAACGTACATTATCCACATTGTCTCCAGTTGTGAAGAATACATACATGTTTTGGAAGTAACTTGTATCCTCAACCGTTGCATTTTGTGGCAATGTATTATGAGCATAGGCTTTTACATAGTTCAGAGCAATAGACTCATTTGTATAGTTTGTAACTTCTGAACTGCCTGTATTGACCGTAATGCTAGCTTTTGCAGTACTACGGTTGTCTACCCCTACATAAGCTGCATAGCTGGTATTTGGTTTCAGACCAGTCAATTTTTGACTGAGACTAACTTTGGATGTATTGCCTTGGATACGGAGCATATCGTTGGCACCTTGGGATTTGACCAAAGTAGCCTTGCTAGTGTCACCATCAATTGTCCAATGGTCTAGCTTACCAGAGTTAAAGCCTTGGTCATAGATATGCATGCCGTCACTCCAGGACATCTCTGGATTTGTCTGTGGAGATTTATAGAGGACATACGGCACATTTGCATCCGCTTGAATGGTAATTTGACCATTGGTTACTGCCAATTCTTGAACATCTGTCTTACCTAGCTCAGTAAGTTTGTAGAGATAAACCTTATTACCAGTCCAATCTGAAGGAAGGGTCCAAGTTGTGGCACCTGCTTCTTCGTTGAAGTAGTACATTTTGTGTTTGTCACTAGTCAGGTCATTACCATTCGCATCCCAGTTCCAAGGCGCCAAGTAAGCTGCTCCATCTTGAATCGTACGACCATTCAAGGTTACTATCCGTTGACGGTAGCCAGCATTGTTAACATCATTTGACTTACGGGTCAAGACCAAGGTATTGTCAGACTTGTCTTTCAAAGTGATTTCCATCTCTGGCGTCCAAGTATAGGTTTCACCGTTGTCCGTCATACGAACAGGGTCACCATTCTTCCAGTTGGTTACTTGGAAGTGCTGGATATACTTGGTCATCAAGTTGTTGGCAAACAAGTTGGTAATGTAGCCATTGTAGTCGCTACGTCCCTGCCAGCCTTCGAAGTCTTTCATATCGTAGCCGCCAAGCAGTGGATAGTTTGCAGCACCACCATATGCAGGATAATCACCAACCCATGAATCTTTTTGGTGGTTACGAATGAAGCGGGCGATATTAGAGTTGATACCTTTCAGAGTAAAGCCACCATAGGTCAAATCTGCTGCCCAGTGCTGGAAGGTCGAGTCATACTCACCTGCATAACCCCATTCAAAGGCATTTCTCCAACCTTGCATATTGATTTCTTTGGCAAGAACATGAGTTTCCCAAGCATTTTCGCCACCAGACTGACCATTACCCCACACATCGACATAGATAAAGTCTAATCCGTCACCCAGTTCTTTCTTCAAATCTTCCCAACGTTTCAAACGGTTGTGGGCCAAATCATAATGACCACTGATATTGATACCTTGATCAATCCAGTTCCAACCATAGGCGTAGTCCCCATTTGCCTGACGACGAAGAATCTCTTCAGAGAAGTATTGGGATTCTGGATAGGTTTCAGATGCATTGACGTGAATACCTAGTTTTGCACCATATGGTTGTGATTTTTCAATCAAGGTCTTGAAGTCTTCTGTGCCACCGATACGTTTACCAATATCTGCATAATTCAAGTGTCCAGAGTCATGACCTTCACTACCATAACCTTTCAAGAGGATACTTTGTCCCAAGCCATCTGTATGAAGGGCAATTTTCTTAATACCATCCAAGGTCATCAAGAATGGGTTTTGAGCCTGTGATCCAAAGTTCATAGCAATACGGTAAGCTACCAGTTCCGGTACATATTCATGCCCTTTTGGATTGTTCATGATGTCACGGTAAGCTATAGCCCCATCTTGCCAGTCTACCTTATTATCATTGTTTACATCAGCTGCAAAAACTACTTTTGCACTTGGCAATTCGAGAGTATATTCTGGATAAACGACACCGTTGTGGGCTCCCTCCCATCTCCATGGAGAGGAAGCAATTCCTAGATGAACACCAGTTTCACCATCAACAGTATATCGGTGGCTATTTGTTGTCAAGCGTGTAAAGTCACTTGCACCACCACCATAGCTATTTTGTGAATTACTCCAAACTGCTGCCGCAAATTGATCTGTTGAAACAAAGCCATACATGTATCCTTGACGTTGGTAATTCACACCATCTTGCAATTGAATATGCTCATCACCTGTACGATGGGTGTGGGTCGACATGCGGCTTCCATCAAATTTTGCATCGGTTTGATGGCTAGCGACTGAAACCAAATTATTTTCATCAAAAGCAATGGTTTGGATCAACTTGGCAACATCATCAATCTCTGCTCCATAGGTCACTTGGTTGCGGTTATTAACTTCCAAAACATCAAAGTGAAGTTCTTTACCCTCTACCTTGATTTGAACCTTGATAGAAGCGTTGATTTTGTTAGCTTCATCCACAACATCCAAAACATAGTGAGCGGTCTTGTCGTCAACTTTGTTATAGGTAACGGTTGGCGTCACTTTCACATTGTTGATGCGTAGTGAATTGAGGGAATGAACCTGTCCAAATACCTTGTTCCCGTTGAAAGTATATTCTCTAACACGTGGGAAGGCCCGGTCAATCTTGGCAGTCAATTCACCTGAATTGACTTCATCATAGGCAACTGCCGCATCATTGACAACAAAAGCTGTTGTAGGTGTTTCTTCTTTTTCATCTGCAGGGGTCACACCTGTTTGATCATCTGCTTTTATATCAACCTTGGTTAGTTGCTGACCAAATGTACCTAATTTCAAAGCAACTCGTTTTTCAGCTGACAAGGCTTCTTTCACAGCTGTTTCCAAGTTTAGTGTATCAAACAACTGTACATCATTGTTAGTAGCATTCAACTGCCCATCTGATTTGTATGAAATCGATAGAGTATTTTTACTATCTTTTACAGGAGATGTAGTGACTGTCCGTTCACGTAGCCAGTTTCCTGTACCGTTAACCTTGTACTCCCAGAACCATCCTAAATTATCATATCCAACAAAGAGGAAGTTGTTAACATCTTTGTATTTGACAAAGACTCCAAAACGGCCTTGGTTGTCTTCGGAACGCTCTACAAATTCCAAATTTACATTGACATTGCCTTCTGGGCTTGCTTCCAATCCAGCTTTTTCAAAGATGGCAATGCTATCTCCATTATTGTTTTGTGTCGTTGAAGAAAGTGCATTGTAACGAACTCCACCTTCTTCCTTAATGGCAACTGTTCCTTTGATAGCTGAAGTAGATGTCCAGTCTGGCTGGATATCAGCTGGTGTTGGGGTTTCTTCAACCGGTTGTTCATCAGTATTTGCTTCATCGCTATTGAGACCAGTCTGGTTAGTTGCCTTAACATCTACGATGGTCCGATCTGCACCATAGCTTGTTACTTTGAGTTTGGCTGCATTGCTAGTCCGAAGATCTGCCAATACTTCTGCCGGAATTTGAATGGCATTGAAAAGTGCTGTTTCTTGATTCTCTGCAGACACGATCGAAGCAGACAATTGTCCTCCTGTTGTCAAGTTGACATTGAGACGATAAGCAGTATCTTTTGCTGGTTCATTGACACGAGTTCCACTATACCAGGTTCCGCCATTAGCTGCCGCAGGAGACTTGTACTCCCAGAACCATCCCAAATTATCATAGCCAACTAAAATATGTTTAGAAGCATCAGTATGGTTCAAATAGACACCGAAGCGACCTTTTTCAGCATCTGAACGTTCAATAAGATCTAGAGAAATAGCCGCGCTACCATCTTCATTCATTTTCAAATCAGGGCTAGTAAATGTACCTGTTGAAGCACCGTTATCTTGGCCACTAACAGAAGACAAACGGTTGTAACGAACACCATCTTCTTCACGAACTTCAACAGTACCTGCTGGGTTGGAGCTAGCTGTCCACTCCACTGCAACTTCTTCCGTTGTGTTTGTTGCTGGCGCAAGGTTGAGTTCTGGAGTTACTGCTGCCTCTGCAGTTTCTGTCGCAGCTCTCTCTTCGACCTCCTCTTCAGCCGCAGCTTCCTCCGTAGGGGCCAGAACAGCTTCTCTGGTAGCACCTTCTGCTACGGTTATTTCATCAGCCTTGATTTGAGCACCAGAAAACAGGCTCATTCCAACAATGACCGATGCTGCACCAACGGTTAGTTTTCTAATTGAGTAGTGATTTTTCTTAGAAAACAAATCTTTCGAATAATTTCTCATTGTTTACCTCCTTATGATATGTTGAGAAAATTGGTTTATACAGCTTTATTTTACAAAAACGCTTACACAATGTCAATATGTTAACATGTTTCTTTTGTTTTTTTGACAAAAATCTTTTTCTATGAAAGTTTAATAATTTTTTCACATTTTTTGTAACCAATTACCACATTTTTCAATTATTTTCAAGTATTTTGACCTTGCAGAAAGTGCTTACATATGATATACTAAAATATGTGAAAAACAAAACTATCCTAAAGGAGAACCCTCATGTCAACAAAAGTAAAAACTAAAAACGTTACTGAAGACATTTTCGCCCAAGCCTGGGAAGGCTTCAAAGGTACCGACTGGCAAGATAAGGCTAGTGTAACTCGTTTCGTACAAGCCAACTACACGCCATATGATGGTGATGAAAGCTTCCTTGCAGGACCAACTGAGCGTTCACTGCATATTAAAAAAATTATCGAGGAGACAAAAGCAGGCTACGAAGACACTCGTTTCCCTATGGATATCGACCGTGCAACTTCTATTGCTGATATTGGCCCTGGCTTCATCGATAAAGAAAATGAGCTCATCTTTGGTATCCAAAATGATGAACTCTTCAAGCTTAACTTCATGCCAAAAGGCGGTATCCGTATGGCTGAGACTACTCTCATCGAAAACGGCTACACTCCAGATCCACTCTTGCATGAAATTTACACCAAACACGCAACCACTGTAAACGACGGTATCTTCCGTGCCTATACAGCTAACATCCGCCGCGCCCGCCACTCACACCACGTTTCTGGTCTGCCAGATGCTTATTCTCGTGGTCGTATCATCGGTATGTACGCACGCTTGGCACTTTACGGGGCTGACTACCTCATGGAAGAAAAGGTAGCCGACTGGAATGCTATCACTGAGATTGATGAAGAATCCATCCGTCTCCGCGAAGAAATCAACATGCAGTATCAAGCTCTCCAACAAGTTGTTCGCTTGGGTGACCACTACGGCGTTGACGTCCGTAAACCAGCCATGAACACCAAGGAAGCTATCCAGTGGACCAATATCGCCTTCATGGCAGTATGTCGTGTCATCAACGGTGCTGCAACTTCCCTCGGTCGTGTACCAATCGTTCTTGATATCTATGCAGAACGTGACTTGGCTCGCGGAACATTTACAGAATCAGAAATCCAAGAATTTGTTGACGATTTCGTATTGAAACTTCGTACCGTAAAATTTGCTCGTACTAAATCATTCGACGAAATCTACTCTGGTGACCCTACCTTCTTGACCACTTCAATGGCAGGTATGGGTAATGATGGTCGTCACCGTGTTACCAAGATGGACTACCGTTTCCTCAACACGCTTGACAATATCGGCAACTCACCAGAACCAAACTTGACCGTTCTCTGGTCTGACAAATTGCCGTATGCCTTCCGTCGCTACTGTATGGCTATGAGCCACAAACACTCTTCTATCCAATACGAAGGTGTAACAACCATGGCCAAAGACGGCTACGGCGAAATGTCTTGTATCTCTTGCTGTGTGTCACCACTTGACCCAGAAAGCGAAGACAAACGCCACAACATCCAGTACTTCGGTGCTCGTGTCAACGTTTTGAAAGGTCTTCTTTCAAGCTGGAACGCTGGTTACGATGATGTCCACAAAGAATACAAGGTATTTGACGGTGTTGAGCCAAACCAAGAAGAAATCTTCACCTACGACCGTGTCATCAAAGACTTTGAAACTGCCCTTGACTGGTTGACAGATACCTATGTGGATGCCATGAACATCATCCACTTCATGACCGACAAGTACAACTACGAAGCAGTTCAAATGGCCTTCTTGCCAACTCACCTTCGTGCAAACATGGGCTTCGGTATCTGTGGATTTGCTAATACAGTCGACTCCTTGTCAGCTATCAAGCACGCGCAGGTTAAACCAATCCGTGACGAAGATGGCTTTATCTATGACTATGAAGTAATCGGTGACTTCCCACGCTACGGTGAGGATGATGACCGTGTAGATGATATTGCGAAATGGCTCATGGAAGCATTCTATACTCGTCTTGCAAGCAAGAAACTCTATAAGAATGCGGAAGCTGCCGTGTCTATCTTGACTATCACTTCAAACGTTGCCTACTCTAAACAAACTGGTAACTCGCCAGTTCACCGTGGGGTATTCCTCAACGAAGATGGCTCAGTCAACACTTCTAAAGTAGAATTCTTCCCACCAGGTGCCAACCCAACTTCTAAAGCTCGTGGTGGTTGGTTGCAAAACTTGAACACCCTTTCTAAATTGGACTTCAACCATGCCAACGACGGTATCTCATTGACCACTCAAGTTTCTCCAAAAGCGCTTGGTAAGACCTTCGATGAGCAAGTAACAAACTTGGTGACAATCCTTGACGGCTACTTCGAACAAGGTGGTCAGCACGTTAACTTGAACGTTATGGACTTGAACGACGTTTATGAGAAAATCATGGCTGGTGAGGACGTTATCGTTCGTATCTCTGGATACTGCGTAAACACTAAATACCTCACTAAAGAGCAAAAAATGGAATTGACCCAACGTGTCTTCCACGAAGTTCTCTCAATGGACGACCACGCAGCTGAAGTTTCAGGTGTGAATGCTTAATCAAAACAAACTGAAAAGGACTTGCAATGCAGGTCCTTTTTGTTGTATCAAAAAATCCTCCCGCACATTGTGGAAGGATTGTCAATGTTCGGAAGGAATTATGGAGGATTTACGGAAGAATACAGAACCAGTTCATAAAAAAATCCCTGTTATACAGGGATCATCATTTGTCATCCTTCAAACTTCTATAAACATCGTCTATAAACAGCTTGGCAATTCTCTTTTTAAAATCATCGTTATTAAGCAAGACACCAAAGAAATCTTGATTTTGCATATAACCCTCAGTCAAAGCATTGTCAATCTCATCCTCAAAAGAAAACTCGAAATCTTCACGAGAATTTACCTTAGCAGACTGCTTAAGTTTCTCATTTTTCTTCATGAGTTCACGAATAGAAACTGCTCCGCTAACACCGATTTGAGGATCAATCGTCAAATCAAGTTGCTCATTGATTTCATCAATAATCTCTGAAAGACGTTTTTCCTGTTCTTCATCAATAGGTCCGATTTTAGGTTTATTAAGCGAAAGAGTGTATTCTCCTTCCAAGTCAGCTACAGTATGGATACCTGTTTGCTTGTGCTTCATGTAATCAACCACAATCTTATCCGCAATGGTAAAATCCGTCCCACCAAGCCGAACATCAATCATCTTCACCAATTCTTGTAGATAATTATAACGCTCATGCAGAACCTCATTTTGATAGGCAGTAGCTTGAATCAGGAAAGTATACATTCGAAGAAAACCTCGGAAAACTTTTTTGATTTCCAACTGCTCCTTCGCATCAAACTCCCGAACACGACTGCAACCTTTATTCAACAATGCTGTCATTTTTTGTTTGTCCCGACTAGAGCGTTTCTCTTGATAAAGGAATTGATTAAACTCATGGATAACATCACTGTCAAGAATACCATATTCGTCTATCTTACGCACCAAGTCAAATACATCACTTGGCGTAATCGTTTCTGATAAAATCGTTTCCTTATAGTAAGGAGCAAAAGCCTTGTTTATATCCTCATAGGTATTTTTAAAGTCTAGTACAAAAGTTTTCTTATTGTAGCCTCCCACCGTACGATTGAGGCGAGATAGAGTTTGTACAGCTGCTACATCTCGCAACTTTTTATCTACATACATAGCCACCAATTTCGGTTGGTCAAAACCTGTCTGGTATTTATTGGCCACAATCAAGACCTGATAATCATCTGTATCAAATCTCTCTTTAAGCTTGTCCTCCGCAATTCCGTTCATCAGAGCCTCGGTATAATCCTGATCATCCATACTCACCTTACCTGAAAAAGCAACTAAAGCTCCAATACTGGTGATATGATGCTCTTTGAAATAACGTTTAAAAGACTTTTGATACTTGACCGCTGCTTCACGACCCGATGTAACAATCATAGCTTTACCTTGACCGCCCAACTCAGCCATAATGTCATGACTGATGAAGTGGTCCATGATGATTTCAACTTTCTGGTCAATATTTTCATCCGATAACTCGATAAACTTGGCAATCCGCACATTGTCAAGTCAAGTGCAACAAGTTCATTGATAACTAGAGATCCAGAGGTTAAGCTGTCTGGGCTAGCCCAA
>NZ_JBIMJQ010000038.1:0-13541 GCF_043674215.1 Streptococcus sp. A22 | reverse complement strand
GAGTCAGTATCAGAATCTGTATCTGAATCAGTAAGCGAGTCAGTTTCAGAATCAGTTTCTGAGTCAGTATCAGAGTCCGTATCTGAATCAATTTCTGAATCAGTTTCTGAGTCCGTTTCTGAATCAATCTCAGAATCTGTATCTGAGTCAGTATCTGAATCAGTATCAGAGTCAATCAGCGAATCAGTATCAGAGTCAGTTTCTGAGTCAGTATCAGAATCAATTTCTGAATCAGTATCAGAGTCAGTATCAGAATCAATTTCTGAATCAGTATCAGAGTCAATCTCTGAGTCCGTTTCTGAATCAATCTCAGAATCTGTATCTGAGTCAATCTCTGAGTCAGTATCTGAATCAGTATCAGAGTCAGTTTCTGAGTCAGTATCAGAATCAATTTCTGAATCAGTTTCTGAGTCCGTTTCTGAATCAATCTCAGAATCAGTATCAGAGTCAATCTCTGAGTCAGTATCAGAATCTGTATCTGAATCAGTATCAGAGTCAATCAGCGAATCAGTATCAGAGTCAGTTTCTGAGTCAGTATCAGAATCAATTTCTGAATCAGTTTCTGAGTCAGTGTCTGAATCAGTTTCAGAATCAGTATCAGAATCCGTTTCAGAGTCAATCTCTGAGTCCGTTTCTGAATCAATCTCAGAATCTGTATCTGAGTCAATCTCTGAGTCAGTATCTGAATCAGTATCAGAGTCAGTTTCTGAGTCAGTATCAGAATCAATTTCTGAATCAGTATCAGAGTCAGTATCAGAATCAATTTCTGAATCAGTATCAGAGTCAATCTCTGAGTCCGTTTCTGAATCAATCTCAGAATCTGTATCAGAGTCAATCTCTGAGTCAGTATCAGAATCAGTTTCTGAGTCAGTATCAGAATCAATTTCTGAATCAGTTTCTGAGTCAGTGTCTGAATCAGTTTCAGAATCAGTATCAGAATCCGTTTCAGAGTCAATCTCTGAGTCCGTTTCTGAATCAATCTCAGAATCTGTATCTGAGTCAATCTCTGAGTCAGTATCTGAATCAGTATCAGAGTCAGTTTCTGAGTCAGTATCAGAATCAATTTCTGAATCAGTATCAGAGTCAGTATCAGAATCAATTTCTGAATCAGTATCAGAGTCAATCTCTGAGTCCGTTTCTGAATCAATCTCAGAATCTGTATCAGAGTCAATCTCTGAGTCAGTATCAGAATCAATTTCTGAGTCTGTATCTGAATCAGTAAGCGAATCAGTTTCAGAATCCATTTCCGAGTCAAGTGTAGAAGTTCACTCTAATGGTCCAGGTTTAGTAAATCCACCACTACCTCCAATAGATATCGAATCAGTTTCAGAATCAATATCAGAGTCGGTCTCTGAATCCATTTCTGAATCTGTATCCGAGTCAATCAGTGAATCAGTACCTGAGTCAGTATCTGAATCAGTATCTGAATCAACTCCTTCACAGGATTCACAGCTTCCTCGTAAGTCAGCAGTATTGCCAAGTACAGGTGAGGAGTCGTCATCTTGGGCAGGATTGCTTGGAGCAGGCCTCTTGTTTGGTGCTTTGTACAAACGTCGCAAAAAAGACGAAGAAGAAAAGTAATTAAAGCTAGAAGTCAAAAAGAAAAGTAGCTAGCAAATGCCAGCTACTTTCTTTGTATCAAGTTATGATTTAAATATGGAAAAACCGATAATCAGTTGAATAATAGACAAAGAAACAGTACACTAATAGATAAGTAATAGAACGGCTAGCAGTTTTTATGGAAAAAGCTGGCGCATAAGATTTTTTAGATTCATTTAACCTAAAAATAGTAGCCTCAAAAAAGGAAAAATATGTGCCAACTAGCTATATTTTCCGTAGGAAAATTGAAAATGTATTCATTAAAAAAACTTAGTGTTTTCACAGTCTTTTTATTGACTTAGCCTAGCAATAGTGCTAAAATTGGGAGACTCTTTTGGACATATTTAAAACTAGTAAGACATGAGCAAAAAACGCAGTTAAAAAAATGATTTTTTAACACTTTTCTTGAAACAGCGAATAAGAATGAACAAGTCATACTAGTTGAATCGAAGCTGCCCTTTAACGAGGGCGACTTCGATTTATCATATGTGGGGATAAATAAGGTCTTATCCCTAGATATGATAAGGAATAGGAAGTTTATATTATGAAAAATATATGGAGAAACTATCGTTCTTCTAATCTAGCTAACCGTCTGACCTGGATGATTGGCATCGTATTTGTCTATATGTTGGGGAAATATATCCCAATCGCAACCCTTCCTGTTGCAGGCATTGAAGCGGGTGCATATAAATTAGATAGTGCCTTGGAGAACTTGGCCATGGTAACAGGTGGTCAGTTTTCGACCCTGAATCTATTTTCTCTCGGGCTGAGTCCTTGGATGACAGGGATGATCTTGTGGCGTTTTTTGACGCTCTTTAAGACAATTAAAGGTTTAACTGCCCAACAAAGCCATCGCTACCGCATGTTACTGATGTTTATTGTAGCCTTGATCCAGTCCATTGGGATTAGTTCCCTATCAGAGTACTATCAGTTTAGTCAGTTTGGTGACTATTCACTCCCAATCGTAAGGGGAATTACAATGGTAGTGATGATTGCCGGTAGTTTTGTCCTCATGTGGTTGGCAAATGTGAATGGCCGTAAGGGCTTAGGAGGTCCATCGGTTATTATTGTCTCCAACATGATTTTAACCTTTATCATCAATATCATCCGGTATTTTTCAGAAAATCGATTGGGAAGCCTCGAATTTTTGTTGACGATTGCGGTGATTGCATTAATCGCTTCTGCCTTGATTTGGATTACAGTTGTCATCTATCGAGCAGAGTATCGGATTCCGATTCGACGGATAATGATTATCAGTGCATTTGCCGAATCTACCTATATCCCAATTCGGGTGACGCCGGCAGGAGGGATGCCTTTCATGTATGCGATGACGTTGATGTCCTTGCCACCAATTCTGATTTCAGCTCTGTTACAGATTTTTCCAGAAAATCCTATTTTGAAGGAGCTGGTTGGGAAGGTGAGTATTTCAGAATTACTCGGGATTCTGGTGTATATCTTCTTGCTCTTCATCTTAGCTATTGGTTTTGCCTACTTCAATATAGACCCGACTGAAGTCGCGGAAAATATGCAGAAAAGTGGGGACTATATCGAGAATGTTCGTCCAGGAGAGGCAACTCGGAAGTACATTTCCTTCTATCTAAATCGTTTAACCTTGGTTGGTGCGATCTATACCTGCTTGATGGGAGGTGTGCCCTTGATCCTGGTGTGGAGCCAGCAAGGGCAAATCAGTATCGCACTGTTGATCAACAATATTTATATTGTCACTACCCTTTTGTTGGGCATAGTGGAACAGGTTCGTATTCTTCGTTCATGGAGAGAATACGACGAGATTATTTAAAGGAGTTACTATGTTTTATTTTGTCCCATCCTGGTATCAAGGAAATCGTAAGTGGTATATGGAAGCCCCATTATGGTTTCGTGCCATTGAAAATATGACCTTTGACGATGCAGTGAATCAATTGAAGACCTTCCAGGCTGCGGGCGAAGAAACGATGATGCTCTTGTTGGGGTACCAACCTCATTTGCGCTATTTTTTGCACCGTCAAGATATTCTTTCAACCCCTTACTGGTCCTTCTTTGACGAGATTCAAAATATCCAAAGTAAAAATACCAAGGTGCTCCAGGTAACTGATTTGACTTGGCCACAGGGGGCACGTTTTGTCTATACTCCCTTTGCCTTGTTGGTCAAAATTGGGGATGAACGGATTGCGGAAGTACATTTTGCTGAAAGCGGCAATCTCTTGAAAGTGGAATACTTTAAGGAGAATGAAGTCACCTACCACTACCTGTTCGACGATCGTGGATTTTTATCGAGTATCCTTTATTTTTCAGATGGGAAGCCTAGCCATCAGGATTATCTGAATGAAAAAGGGGTCTGGCAGGTTCGTGAGCACTTGACAAAAGCTTCCAATCTCATTACCATCAACCCACGTGCAGATCAGGAATTCTTCCAGCTGGCTTATGAGAGCTGGGATGATTTGATTTTAGAGAAGTTATTCTTCTTCAAACGTCTGCGTATGACAGAACAAGACTACTTGGTTATTGCAGTCCATGAGCAACACAATCGCCTCTTGTTGGACGCTTTTGAACAACAGAAAAAAGTGTTGTCCTTTAGTGGTGACCGCTACAGTCTCCAAGAGGGCAGTGACTTAAAGCGTCTTGCTCAAGAAGGTGATGTCCTGGTAGTGGATTCGGAGAAAAACAAGCTGGCCCTTGAGTACAGTTTGGCCCAGCTGGGAACCCCTGCTCACCATGTCAGCAAGGTGACGCCGTTTGATACACGTTTGCGTTTAGGACGCAGTCAGACGGTCAAGGAATTGATTATTTACTGGCAGATAGACGGCGCAAGCCGTGAAGACTATTTACAAACCCTGCATGTTTTATTGCAGTTAATGGAAGAAAATCCCTTGATTGAATTGGATATTGTCAGCTATGAACGTGCACGCAATATGAAGGCTTTGGAAAGTGAAATGATTGCTCTTCTGCAGGAAAAATACACACTTGCTCGGTTCATGAAAGTATCGGAAGAGGCTGGTGAAAACCAATTGGAAGAGGATCAAGAGATGACCTTGTCCAGCATTCGCTTCCATACCTTTACCAATGAAAATCAGATTATTCGCCAATTAGATACGACTCGATTGGTATTGGATTTGGGACAGGTTCCGCATCTTTATACTCAGATTGCTAGTATTAGCGCCGGAATCCCACAAGTCAATCGCCAAGCTTCAGAGTATGTAACGCATGGGGAAAATGGTTGGATTGTGACGGGAATTAAAGACCTAACAGAAGCAGTCGCTTATTACTTTGATGGTCTGACAAACTGGAATAGGTCCCTTGTTTCAACTGTTCAAAAAATGGGGGATTACACTAGCGGTCGCATTATTGATCAATGGAAAGAATTATTAGAAAATAAAGGCTAACAGAATGAAAATTTTACAGATAGGAAGCCAAGATTGGTCGAAAGGAAAGGAGCTTCCAGAAGACCTGGAATGGCTTTATACGAGTGCAGAAGGCATTACAGACCTTCTCCAAGAGTTAAACGATGCAGCTTTGGCAAAAATTCCTGCTGAAAAATTAGCAGAAATGGGAGAAAATCCCAAGGTACCACTTTACTTTACAGGAATCCTAGTGACTGACTCTTTGTCGGAAAAGCAACTTGAACCTTTGATGAATAACATCGAAGCTTACGCTGTCTTTATGACAGAAAATGTGGAGGTCTTTGATATAGCTCCGACTGGTTTTTACCGCAGAAAGGTGATGTCTTACCTACCTATACAGGGAAGCCAGGAAGAGTTGATCGCTTTTCTCCATATGAACCTTTTTTCAGGACAATATGGGGCTAAGTTAAAGATCCCTGAGATTGATGTTAATCCCAACTTTACAGGTCAAGTTGATTATGAGGGCAATGTCGGTGTTACGTTTACAGGTGATTTTGGGGAGGATTTTCAACCCCTAATGACATTTCGTTATAACTTGGGGACCTTTCCCACGTCTCTTGAAATCTGGTTGGAATACATAAAAAATGGAGACTGTGAACTTCGTCTAGAGTTGGATCTGATCCGTAAGGGATCTTTAGCGGATGTTTTTGAGCAACAGATTTTGAGTGAAGAAGAAATGAAAGAACCTTATGTTCTAGCACGACATCCAGAGGTTGGTTTCTATAGTGTGTCTGTTTCTGCCAGAGGGACAGGATCTATCAAGACTGGTGTACTCCATTGGCGTTATTCGCGTTCTGGACTTGGTCGTTTTATCTTAGGGGGGAAGCGTCATTCGGATGCCAAGCGCCAAGAAATTTTTCATTACTTTAACCCTGGAGATATGAAACCACCTTTGAATGTTTATTTCTCTGGTTTTCGTGGAGCGGAAGGATTTGAAGGTTTCTTCATGATGAAACGCTTGGGAGCTCCCTTTCTACTCATAGCCGATCCACGTTTGGAGGGAGGATGCTTCTATTCTGGAACAGATGAATTAGAAGGTCATTTACAATCTGCGATTCAAGAAGCTTTGGATTATTTGGGATTTGATTCGAACCAACTTATTCTTTCCGGTCTATCAATGGGAGCATTTGGTGGCTTGTACTATGCGTCTCATTTTAATCCCCATGCTGTTATCGTCGGGAAGCCGTTTACAAACTTAGGAGAGACTGTTTCTAATTTGAAGTTGAAGCGTCCCGGTGAGTTTGAAACCAGTGGTGACATGATTCGGAATGTGGTCGGTGGAGCTGATTCTGCCTCAGTTGAAGCCTTTAACCAACGATTCTGGGATAAATTTGGCGAATCAGATTTTCATACGACTCAATTTGCGATTGCGTATATGGAGCAGGATGACTATGATGGCCATGCTATGGAACGCCTGATTGATTATTTGGCGGATAAGGATGTCCATATTTTCTGTAAGGGGTATGAAGGCCGACACAACGACAATAGTCGTGCCATCAACCGTTGGTTTATGGCTCAGTACCATAAGATTCTAAAAAATGATTTTGGAAGGGACATGTAATGGTAGAAGCATTAGTGCAAAAATTACTCTGGACAGGAGTAACCCCAGGAGTAAACTACCTGTACGGTTCAATGATCCAGATACAGGAAGACTCAATTTTTTTTGAGAATCTTCATTTTTCACCAGGTAAACCCATTAAAACTTGGCGGTCTCGGACTAACTACCAGGCCAATCGTTCTTGTCCAGAACTCCCCTTGCTCTATCCAGGAGTTACCTATCGCCTAGAGCAAAAGGTCACCATCACGCCTGAACAGACCGCCTATTTTCAAATTCAATATTTCAATCGCCAGAATGAGGAAATCCAACGGGATATCCTCAGAAATGGGCAAGAAGAATTTACCTTTCCTAAAGATGCCTTCACCTATCGGATTTCTCTAATGAGTGCAGGTTGTCGGCAGGTGGAATTCTTCCATATTGCGATTTATGGACCTGAAAATAGCGCCAAGCCTTTGATAGAAAGAAATCAGGTCAGTAGTTACACATCAGGTCAGGAACCTGAGGAACTAAGATTGGTGAGCCGCTTGATTCACCAAAAAGGATAAAGGAATAGCAACCATGCAATACAAGACTTCTTTGCTGAATCAGATTCGGTTGAGAAAGATTAAAAAATTAACCAGACAGATTAATGCTCTGTCCGATACCTATGAAGGGATGACCGATCAAGACTTGGCGAATCAAACAAGTCTCTTTAAGGCGCGCTTGGAAGCAGGTGAGGACCTAGACGATATGCTGGTAGAAGCGTTTGCGGTTTGTAGGGAAGCCTGTTACCGTGTCCTAGGTCAATTTCCTTATGATGTGCAGGTGATGGGGGGAATTGCCCTCCATCAAGGGACCATTGCGGAGATGAAGACTGGTGAGGGAAAAACCCTGACGGCGACAATGCCCCTATACCTCAATGCCTTATCAGGAAAAGGCGCGATTTTGGTCACCACCAATGAGTATCTTGCCAAGCGGGATGCTCTGGAAATGGGGCAGGTATATGAGTTTCTCGGCCTAACTGTTGGTCTTGGTGTCTATGATGATGACCAAGAAGGGGATGCAGAGACCAAACGAATGGTCTATGGATCCGATATTACCTATGTAACAGGTGCTGGTCTGGGTTTTGATTACCTGTCTGATAACCTTGCTTCTTCAAAGAGCGAGAAGTTTCTACGTGACTTTAACTATGTTATTATTGATGAGGCGGATGCGGTCTTGCTAGATAGCGCCCAAACTCCTCTCATCATCTCAGGGACCCCTCGAGTTCAATCCAATATGTACGATATCTGCGATCAGTTTGTACTAACTTTGGGCGAAGAGGAGTTTTACTTTGACCCAGATAAAAAGGAAGTCTATTTGACGGACAAGGGCAATGACTATGCGGAACACTATTTCGCAGAAGAGAGTATTTACAATGCAGACAACTGGGAGCTTAATCGCCATATCAACCTAGCCTTACGGGCCCACTATCTCTACAAGAAAAATCATGATTATGTGGTACAGGATGATGAGGTCAAGCTCTTGGACAATCGAACAGGACGTGTGTTAGAAGGCACCCGTCTACAATCTGGTATTCACCAAGCCTTGGAAACCAAGGAAAATGTGAAGAAAACCAAAGAAAGTCGTGCCATGGGCTCAGTTACCTATCAAAGCCTCTTCAACATGTTCCCTAAACTTGCAGGAATGACAGGTACAGGACACCAGGCAGAGGATGAATTGATTTCGACTTATAAGGTTCCAGTTATCTCCATTCCGACCAATGTGCCGATTCAACGAATCGATTATCCAGATAAAATTTATACCACTCTTCCAGAAAAATTGTATGCAACGATGGAGCTGGTTAAGGAGCTGCATGCCAAGGGACAACCTGTGCTGTTGATTTCTGGAACTGTGGAAATCACCCAAATTTATTCGCAACTGCTCTTGCAAGAAGGGATTGCCCATTCGACGCTGACAGCCAATAACGTGGCAAAAGAAGCCTTGATTATCAAAGAGGCTGGTCAGTTGGGAACGGTGACTTGTGCGACTATCATGGCCGGCCGTGGGACTGATATTAAGTTGGGAACAGGTGTGGAACAATTGGGTGGTTTGGCAGTTGTTGGAACCGAGCGGATGGCCAATAGTCGGATGGACTGGCAGTTGCGCGGTCGAGCAGGCCGTCAAGGTGAACCAGGCATGTCTCAGTTCTTTGTCTCCTTGGAAGATGAATTGTTGACCAACTATGGTCCGGAATGGGTCAAAAAATACTTTAAAAAGCATAATCGTGAAGATCGTAGAAATTATGGTCGAGCTTTGACAGGTCGCCGCTTCCATGCGGCTATTCATCAAGCTCAAGAAAAGAGTGAGGATAATGCTGTCAGTGCTCGTCAATCAACTATTCGCTTTGATGAAAGCCTGCGAGTCCAGCGCCAGAAGATTTATGGCTTGCGGGACCGCTTGATTCTTGATGATGAGAACTTGGCGGAAAATGTCCGCCAGATTATGGAAGAAGTAATCGATTCCTATTTGGCCGAGAACAAGGAGCGAACACGCCATCAGCTACGCCGCTATATCTTGGACAACTATAGCTATGCTTTCAGGTATTTCCCAAGAGCTTTAGACTTGGACGATGACCAGGACGTTAAGAACTATTTGTTAAAATTGGTGGAAGAAGAAGTGGCTAAAAAAGGGCTGCTTTTGCAGTCAGAAGAAGCTTTGTCAGAGTTCTATCGTCTGTCTGTTTTGAAGGCAATTGATGAGTGCTGGGTCGAAGAAGTTGACAGTCTCCAACAATTGAAGGGGGTTGTCACAACACGATCTACAGCCCAGAGGGATGGGATGTCCGAATACTACCAAGAATCCCTACGTTCCTACAAACAGATGTCTGATTTTGTCAAACAGAAAATCGCTCGAAATGTTATGCTCAGTACCATAGAGCAATCGAAAGATGGAAAACATTCTATTTATTTTGTATAAGAAAAGGAACAGAAGATGACCATTTATAATGTCAACCGTGGAATTGGTTGGGCCAGCAGCGGAGTAGAGTATGCCCAAGCCTATCGGGCCAGCATTTTTAGAAAGATTGGCCAAGATAGTAAATTTATTTTTACAGATATGTTTCAAGGAGAAAACCTGGCTCATTTTACAGCCAATATTGGCTTTGAAGACCAGGAAATTATCTGGCTCTATGGCTTTTTTACCGATGTCAAGATCGCAGCGACAACCTATCCTTTGATGGAGTTTGAAGCCAGTCTAGATTCTGATTTTGTCAAGGTTTCACAGAGCCCTGAATCTGTCAAATACCAGCATAAAGACAAGGACTTGGTCATCTTGGTGTTTACACGGAAAAATCATCCAGACTATGTGCAAAAGGTAGAGTTTCTTTCCAAAGGGAAGCTGATTCGCAAGGACTACTATAGCTATACCAAGATGTTTTCGGAATACTATGCTCCAGTGGATAATGCACCTGTTTTAAATGTGCGGGTATTTTTCAACGAAGATGGTTCTATCGCCTATGAAGAAAACTGTTCTGGTGACCAGAGTATCTTCCGTTTTCCTGATGCTATCCTTTGTACAAAAGAGGAGTTGATTGGTCGCATGTTGGACCGATTGGCTCTGACAAAAGAGGACATTATCTTGATTGATCGTGCTACTGGGACAGGTCAGGCGATTCTGCGCCACCGAGGAGAGGCCCGTGTGGCAGTCGTGATTCATGCAGAGCATTACAATATGAATTCTGTGACGGAAGAAACCATTCTTTGGAATAACTATTACGAATATCAGTTTTCGAATGCGGATAAGATTGATGCCTTTATTACCTCAACCAAGGCGCAAGCGGAAACGCTGGCGGCCCAATTTGAGACCTATACGCCTTTCCGTCCGAAAATTTTTACTTTACCAGTTGGTAGTTTGGATGAATTGCGCCAGCCCGAAGGGGACCGTCGTCCTTTCTCTTTGGTGACCTGTTCGCGACTGGCTAGTGAGAAACACATTGATTGGTTGGTGGATGCGGTGATTCAGGCCCAAAAACATTTGCCAGACCTTCAGTTTGATATTTATGGTGAGGGCGGGCAACGTAGCCGCTTGGAAGCCATGATCAAAGAACACGATGCTTCCTCTTTTATTCGCTTGATGGGGCACCATGATTTAACAGAGGTTTATAAACACTACCAAGCCTACTTGGCAGGTTCGACCTCAGAAGGTTTTGGTTTGACCTTGATGGAAGCCATTGGTTCTGGCCTGCCGATTATTGGCTTGGATGTTCCTTATGGCAACCAAACCTTTGTGCAGGATGGACGAAATGGCAGCTTGATCAGTCGTTTGGACGTTGATGATCCAACTGTCTATGGCCGACTCTTTGCCGAAAAACTGCTGGACCTATTCCAATCAGGTCAGCTGGAAGACTGGCAGGCGGCATCCTATGACCGTGCTAAGGAATTTCTGACGGTCGAATTGGAAAAAGCGTGGTTGCGCTTTATTGAGGAGGTTTAAAATGATTCAATTATATGATAGCTTCCATCAGGCCAGTAAGGATCTGTATTATTCACTGACTCAGGCAGGTTTCCAAGGTCCTGTCGTTGTCATTAATGATGATGGTTTTCTACCAGAAGGTGTGACCTCTGCCTATTCATACTATTGCCAAATGGAGACAGGTCAGGGGTGCTCGCTTTATTTCAACCAACTCCAAGTCCCTCCTTTTTGGGAAATTACAGGGACCAATGGTGAAGGGGAAGTCTGGGATTACAGCCAACGGAAGGCAAAGATTTTTTATGCCGAACCCAAGCACCTCCGTCGCATCAAAAATGTTGACTGGTTTGGACCAAATGAAAAGGTACGTTTTACAGACCACTACAATCGCTTTGGTTGGTTGTTTGCACGAACCTACTTTAATGCCGAGCAGAAGGTGACTAGCCGTATTTATTTCAATCAGGCCAAACAAGAGATCTTGGTTGAGAATTTCATGACGGGTGACATTCAGTTAAACTGGCAGGGAAAAGTGTATTTCTTTGACAATCGTGTGGAATTGTTCCGTCATTATTTTGCGGAAATGGGCTGGGAATTGTCAGAGATTTGGTACAACTCTTTATCGACTCCTTTTTTCCTCTCCTACAACAGTCCAGAAGCAGGTCAAGATATCCTCTTTTGGCAGGAAGGTATCCAGGAGGACATTCCAGGAAACATGAAAGTCATGTTGAATTCTTCCCACGTTCGTACACAACGTGTTTTGGTGCAGCAGCGTCAGGTTTATCAGAAGATGATGGATATTTTGCCGGAGGAACAAAAGGCCAAGATTGCTTACCTAGGTTATATCTATCCATGTTTGCGTCAGAACGCTGGACGAAAGGAAATCCTTATCCTTACTAACTCAGATCAAATTGAGAAATTAGAGGAGCTAACTCAAGCACTACCAGACTTCCACTTCCATATTGGCGCATTGACAGAAATGTCTCAACGATTGATGGCTTTTGAAGCAAAGTCAAATGTTACCCTCTATCCAAATATTTCACAGAAACAGCTACAACGGTTGTTCCAAGAATGCGATATCTACCTTGATATCAATCATAGTGGAGAAGTAATGGATGCGGTTCGCAAGGCCTTTGAGCAAAATATGGTGATTTTGGCCTTTGAGCAAACCATTCATAACCGTGATCTGATTCCAGCTTCCCACCGCTTTGATGCCAGCCAGCCAACTGACATGGTGATGGCCTTGGCAGGCTTTGCATCATCTTATCCACAGATGGTGGCCTTGCAGCGTGAAGAAACAAGCAATGAATCTGTTACTGGATACCAACAGTTACTTGGGAAGGAGGAGCGCTAAATGACAGAGAAACGCAATCCTTTATTGGATGAAGCGATTGAGAAACAAATCAAGGAAGCTCGCTATGTTGAGCCTAAGAAAAACAAGCAGAGACGGAATTATTTTTACCTGACCATCATTTTCCTTGTGACCTTGGCAGTTATTTTCTCCCTCCTTCGTTACTTATAGAAATTCTTGCCTACAAGCCAATTGAAATCTTGAAAATTGCATGAAAATGTGAGAAAATATGTCAAATAAGAATGTGGGGGAAGAGCCATGCGAGATGATATACTCTTGAATGACCGAGCGGCTGCTCTTGCTGACCAATTGGTCCCGGTTTTAGGGTATTTTGGATGGTTTTTAGAAGTCGTACTTGGCCATCTGCCCTTGGTAATGTTGGCGTATGGGAGCAGGGCAATCCAGCTTAGCTATGACCACTTTGCGGCTCCTGGCATCCACAATCTCCAAAATAATGATATTAGGGTCTTTAATTCCGAGTAGTTGTGTGATAAAATTGAATTGTTCCATATGAGTCTCTCTAAATGATAGTTTTTTCGCTTTTCATTATAGGTCATATGGGGCTTTTTTCTACACTCTAAAAGGCTCGATAATCTCTACAGTGGATTTACCCACTACAGTCTCATAGAGCCTGTTTGTCTTTTTCTGTGTACGACGGGCATGTCGTACATCTGAGGTGGAAGTCCTCCGTTGGCACCCGCTACAGGTGAACCCAATAGCGACTCCCAAGCCTGACTATCGTGAGGTAGCGGATTAAAACGGTCTGGGGAGAGACCGTTTTAATTCTGACGCTAGAAACCAAGATCGTCAGAGGAAGGGATAGTGAAATTGTGGAACTACGAACAGAAACGTGATACGAAGGCGTATATAGCGTACAAGGTGGCTCAGAAAACTAAAATACAAAAAGGTAGTCGTAACCTAAATGCGTAATTCACGAGTGTAATTGAACTCGGACTAAGGTCCTCATATCTTGTGTAAACGAGGAAAAATGTACGACTTATCCCGTGAGGTCTCATGGTCGTCAATAAGATGTAGTAACAACGAATCATGAGAAGTACCCTCGCCTATTGTTGTTATCAACTTATTCTTCGTTGAACAATCTTTATTTAATCACTTCTATGTAACTTTTTTTCATCCCGCGTTGTAAAATGAAGTGCAACAAAAAAGACATGTTCGTCTGATATACTAGAATTCCCCAACTCAGTATAGA
>NZ_JBIMJQ010000037.1:0-14655 GCF_043674215.1 Streptococcus sp. A22 | reverse complement strand
TTCTGGCAAAAAGACCGACTATCAGACCAATAAACAGAAAAAGACAAACGCCTCTTAAGTGTTTGTCTTCAGTCTGAAATGGTCCAGTGGACCATTTTTTCTTGCCTTTTTGAATTAAATGAAAGGCAAGGTTCGAACCTTTTTAGCAACTCTCCTTGAAATAAAAGAGAGAGTTGAGCTAGAAATAGCAAACAATAGGCTTTCCGAGATTTCGGAAGGCCTTTTTTTTGTTTTGATACCCATTTTTCATTTACCAAGGGCTTGGTGTGAAATGGTCAGGCATTGGTAGTTATATAAAAAGTTATCAGTTGAAAATGAATATGTAAATATAGGTTGACTAACAAGGGCAATAGATGCTAGAATTACCATATAATAGAATGAAGGGAGGCGATTCAAATGAAAGGAATAGTAAGATGTTTTAGAAAACAAGAAATCAAGAGTAAGGAGGTTAGGGCAAATTAACCTCCGAAAGGAGAAAATAATGAAGATTGTTGCAATAAGGGATTCAGTTGAAAAAGCTGAGATTATTAAAACGGTATTAGCCGATTTACCTGAGTGGTTTGGCTTACCTGAAAGTACTAAAGAATATGATCAGACGATTGGCTTTTATCAATCTTGTGGCTTTGCTAAGTTGGAAGTTTTTCCAAACTTGCGGGACGAATGGAATCCCTGTCTTATCATGATTAAAAAGTTATAGTCACTTACCGCCAGCAATTTTGCTGGTGGTTTTATTATGTGGTATAATAGAAAGATAGTAAAATGGAATGAAGAAAGGACGAGTTGATGAATATTCAACAATTGCGCTATGTGGTGGCGATTGCCAACAGCGGGACTTTTCGTGAGGCAGCGGAGAAAATGTACGTATCTCAGCCTAGCCTATCCATTTCCATCAAAGATTTAGAAAAAGAGCTAGGTTTTCAGATTTTCAGTCGGACCAGTTCTGGAACTTTTTTGACCCAAAAAGGAATGGAATTTTATGAGAAGGCTCAGAGTTTAGTCAAGGGCTTTGATCAATTTGAGCATCTTTATTTGCAATCAGAAGAAGGTGAAAAAACTTTTTCTATCAGCAGTCAGCACTATGATTTCTTGCCTCCCTTGATTACGGATTTTTCTCGGCAGCATCCTCAATATCCACATTTTCGGATTTTTGAGTCGACTACGGTACAAATTTTGGATGAGGTGGCGCAGGGGTATAGTGAGCTGGGAATTATTTATCTCAACGATCGCAATACCAAGGGGATTATGCAAAAGCTGGATAAATTGCATTTGCAGGTGATTGAGTTGGCGGAGTTTCAGACCCATATCTACCTGCGGGAGGATCATCCTTTGACTGCAAAGGCAGAGATTGAGGCTGAGGATTTGGTTGGTTTGCCAACGGTCCGATTTACCCAAGAAAAAGAGGCTTATCTTTATTATTCTGAGAATTTGATTGACACGTCGGATTCGTCGGTTGTTTTTGATGTGACGGATCGCGCTACCTTGAACGGGATTCTAGAGCGGACGGACGCCTATGCGACGGGTTCGGGATTTTTGGATGACGAGTCGGTCAATGGGATTACGGTCATTCCCTTTAAGGGGAAGACGGATAACCGCATGGTCTATGTCAAGCGGGCTGGCGATGAACTGAGCCATTGTGCGCTTGATTTTGTCGATACCATGCAGGCTTATTTTGATAAGAAGAAGGAAGAAAATGCGTAAGTTTGGATTGCCGCTTTTGGCAGTGGCTTTTATCGGTGTGGACCAGTTGGTCAAGGCTTGGACCGTAGCCAATATTGAATTGCACACCAGTCGGGAATTTTTGACAGGTTTAATGAGTTTGACCTATCTGAGAAATTATGGTGCGGCTTGGTCTATTTTGCAGGGACAGCAGTGGTTTTTCACCATTGTTACAGTGGTTGTCATGATTGGCTTGGTCTGGTATTATGTCAAAAATATCAAGGGAAATCTCTTGACCTTGTTCAGTTTGTCCTTGATGATGGCGGGGGCTTTGGGAAATTTTATCGACCGTTTCCGTCTGGGCTACGTGGTGGATATGTTCCAGCTGGATTTTATCAATTTCCCGGTCTTTAATGTGGCTGATATGTGTCTGTCGGTGGGAGTTGGGCTCCTGTTTATTTGTATCATGAAAGAAGAGAGTAATGGAAGTAAAAGTTGAGATTGGTGGCGTTCGGTTGGACAAGGCTCTGTCAGACTTGACAGACCTGTCACGGTCGGTTGCCAATGAACAAATTAAGGCTGGTCTGGTTTTGGTCAATGGCCAAGCCAAAAAAGCAAAATATAGTGTGCAAGCAGGCGATGTCCTGACCTACCAAGTACCGGAAGTCGAAGAAGTAGACTATGTAGCAGAGGACATTCCCTTGGATATTGTCTACCAAGATGAGGACGTTGCCGTGGTCAATAAGCCACAAGGCATGGTGGTGCATCCGTCTGTTGGTCACACGTCGGGTACGCTAGTCAATGCCCTGCTTTATCATGTGAAAGATTTGTCGGCTATCAATGGCGTTTTGCGCCCGGGCATTGTCCATCGGATTGACAAGGACACATCCGGTTTGCTGATGATTGCTAAAAACGACGAGGCCCACACCAGGTTGGCTGAGGAATTGAAAGCCAAGAAATCCCTCCGCAAATATATTGCCATTGTCCACGGAAACCTACCAAATGACCGTGGTATGATTGAGGCACCGATTGGTCGTTCGGAGAAAGATCGTAAGAAACAGGCAGTCACAGCCAAGGGCAAGGAAGCAGTCACACGTTTTCAAGTCTTGGAACGTTTCGGTGACTATACCTTGGTTGAATTGACCTTGGAAACGGGACGAACCCACCAAATCCGTGTTCACATGGCTTATATCGGTCATCCTGTGGCTGGCGATGAGGCCTATGGACCACGTAAAACGCTCAAGGGGCAGGGTCAATTTCTGCATGCTCAGACGCTTGGATTTACCCATCCGAGAACGGGAGAGCTGGTAGAATTTACGGCTGACGCGCCAGCTATTTTCCAAGAAACACTGGAAAAACTACGTCAAGCCACTCAGTAGTGACAATAAGAGCATCTTGCCCATTTTCCAAAAAGATGATAGACTGATACAGATAAAAAAGAAGGAGAACGAGAATGGAAACTTTACCAAATTGCCCACAGTGCAATTCAGAATATGTCTATGAGGACGGCGCGCTTTTGGTCTGTCCAGAATGTGCATACGAATGGAACCCAGCCGAGGTTGCTGAGGAAGAGAGCGGTCCAGTCGCTATTGATGCCAATGGCAATCGCTTGGCTGATGGAGATACAGTGACGCTGATCAAGGATTTGAAAGTCAAAGGCGCACCGAAGGATCTCAAGCAAGGCACGCGCGTTAAAGGTATCCGCATCGTTGAAGGCGACCACAATATCGACTGCAAAATCGACGGATTTGGAGCCATGAAACTCAAATCAGAATTTGTGAAGAAGATTTAGCATTTAGACTGGGAAATCCAGTCTTTTCAAGACGTAGACAAACTATGAATTGGCTCAAATAATCTGAGTAGCTCTGCTAATAAAACAAAAAATTATTTTATTTTGCGAGCGGAGTGAGCCCAAACCGCGACTTTCCGCTGTGATGAAAATGCCTGAAACGTTATCGTTTCAGGCATTCGGAGTATTTCGGGCTACAAAGGTCTCTCAGAACTTCGTAGGTTGTTGCTTGGAAATAAGAAAGCGACAAAAGGCTCAAATACTAGGTATGGAATTCCGTAGGTAGCTCAAACAGTCTAGGGGACTGTTTGAGGAGTAAACCTAGAAACAAGAAAGTTTACTTCCGTCCGCCTTCACCTCAGGAACGTCTGAAAAAGGTTTTAACATAAGAAAGGAAACTATGAAGAATCAAAGTATTTTATTTTACAGTCGTTGTTTGCTGGCGATTTTAGCCATTACAGGGACTGGTTTGGAAATTGCCAAGTACGGCATTGGTATGCTCATGTATTATACGGTTTTGTCCAATCTCTTGGTGGCGGTTTTTGCTGTTTATATGGTGTATGCCATGAACAAGGGCCAAAATTTGCAAGACCAGAACTTTCTGCGAATCAAGGCTGGTGTGACTATGTCCATCATGATAACCTGTGTGGTCTATCATATCATGTTGGCACCGCTGGCTGAGCATTTTTGGCGCGTAGAAAATCTTCTCTGCCACTATATCGTTCCTATTTATTTCTTGCTGGATACGCTCATTGTCGATCGGCAGGGACAGTACAAGTGGTTGGACCCCGTTGGTGGACCAGTCTGCCACTTGCCTACATGGCTTTTGGCTTGGTCAATGGATTTTTCCTCAAAATTCCTATTCCTGACGCCAAGGATAGTCCTTTTGCCTATTTCTTTCTCAATGTTCCCAAGTATGGCTGGAACTACGTTTTGACCTACTGCGCCATTATCTTTGTGACCTATCTGCTCTTTGGTTATGTTTTGGCGGGTGTAAAATCCCTAAAACCACAGTCTTTTTTGGCTAAATCAGCACCATTCTAAGCAAAATACGAAGATTATTAAATTTTTTACAGTAAGAATTTGTCGCCGTAGGTAAAGTGTGCTATACTGATGCTAGAAATCCTTTAAGTGCTGTCCAGAGAGACAGGTAAGGAGAGCATTGAGCAAATGTGGACATACAAGATGGGAAATTCTGTTGGAGTTTTTCATGCACTGGTCCTGTATTTTCTGAACTCTCCTGAAAGGGAGAGTTTTTTTGTATCATATTTATGGAGGTTTAGAATGAAAACCAAAGAAATCGTAGACGATATGACCATGAAACGGGCAATTACCCGTATCACCTATGAGATTATCGAGCGCAATAAGAATTTGGACAATATCGTCTTGGCTGGTATCAAGACACGAGGTGTTTTCATTGCCCGACGGATTCAAGAACGTCTGAAACAGTTGGAAGGAATTGATGTTCCTCTGGGAGAATTAGATACCAAGCCCTTCCGCGACGATGTGAAAGTAGAAGAAGATACCACCAGCATCACCGCCGATGTCAATGATCGTGATGTTATTTTGGTGGATGACGTTCTCTACACTGGACGTACCATTCGTGCCGCCATTGACAATCTCGTATCGTTGGGCAGACCTGCTCGTGTTAGTTTAGCTGTCTTGGTCGATCGTGGCCACCGGGAATTGCCAATTCGTGCGGACTATGTTGGGAAAAATATCCCGACCAGTCGGGTGGAGGAAATTATCGTTCACATGACTGAAATTGACGGTCATGACGCAGTTTTATTAGTAGAGGCAGAATAGGTCAGGCACAAAAAGGCAGGTAGTATCATGACAATTGTAGATGGTAAGGTTTCTCTCAAACACTTGGTAACAATGGAAACACTTTCGAATGAAGAGGTGTTGGGTCTCATTCAACGCGGACTGGCTTTCAAGAAAGGCGAGTCCGTTACATTAAGTCGGAAGTATTATGCCTCCAATCTCTTCTTTGAAGATTCGACGCGAACGCATAAGTCATTTGAAATGGCGGAGCTGCGCTTGGATATGGGCATGATTGACTTTGATGCTCGAACCAGCTCGGTCAACAAGGGCGAGACCTTGTACGATACCATTTTAACCATGTCAGCCTTGGGCGTTGATATTTGTGTCATCCGCCATTCCGAGGTTGATTACTACAAACAATTGATTGATAGTCCGAGCATCCAGACCTCCATTGTCAATGGTGGGGACGGTTCTGGGCAACACCCAAGCCAGTCCTTGCTGGATTTGATGACCATTTATGAAGAATTTGGCACCTTTGAAAATCTGAAAATTGCCATTGCAGGCGATATTACTCACTCGCGGGTTGCAAAGTCCAACATGCAAATCCTCAAGCGACTGGGGGCAGATATTTACTTTACCGGCCCAGAAGAGTGGTATTCGGCGGAATTTGATGTCTACGGTCAACATGTTGCGATTGATGATATTGTCGAGGAAGTGGATGTCTTGATGCTTCTGCGTGTCCAACATGAGCGCCACGATGGATCAGAAAGTTTTTCAAAAGAAACCTATAATCGTCTACATGGATTGACGGGGGAACGGTACAAGCGCTTGAAGGAACAGGCGATTGTTATGCACCCTGCGCCTGTCAATCGTGATGTTGAAATTGATGACCAGCTGGTAGAGGCTCCCAAATCGCGGATTGTTCGTCAGATGCAAAACGGCGTCTTTGTCCGAATGGCGATTTTGGAGGCGATTGTAAATGGTAAGGTATAGAACCTGTATTCACAGCTCGGCACATTTAACTAAGGCTGGTTTTCTGCCCCCTTTGTGAATATAATTTCAAAACGTTAAAGGATTCCTGAGAGAATCAACGAGGTAGATATGACGAAAAGAAGATTAATTTTAGAAGATGGAACAATTTTCGAGGGCGAGGCCTTTGGAGCGGATATTGATGTGACTGGAGAGCTGGTTTTTTCTACTGGAATGACAGGCTATCAGGAGTCCATTACCGACCAATCTTATAACGGTCAGATTTTGACCTTTACATATCCTTTGGTAGGAAATTATGGTATCAATCGCGATGATTACGAATCTATCACGCCAACTTGTAAGGGTGTGGTGGTCAGCGAGTGGGCCCGTCGTGCTAGTAATTGGCGCAACCAATTGACCTTGGATGAATTTTTGAAAGCTAAAAAAATTCCCGGTATTTCAGGGATTGATACGCGAGCTTTAACCAAGATTATTCGTCAGCACGGGACGATGAAGGCGACCTTGGCTAATGTTGGAGATAGTGTTGAACATTTGACCGATCAGCTACGGGCGACAGTCTTGCCGACCAATAATATTGAGCAGGTGTCTACCAAGACAGCCTATCCTGCTCCGGGTGTCGGTCGGAGCGTTGTACTGATCGATTTTGGTCTCAAGCATTCGATTTTACGTGAATTGGCCAAGCGTGATTGCAATGTAACTGTCGTTCCTTATGACACGACCGCAGAGGAAATTTTGGCTCTGGCTCCAGACGGTGTTATGTTGTCCAATGGACCGGGGAACCCAGATGATGTTCCAGAGGCGCTTGATATGATTCGTGGTATTCAAGGGAAGATTCCGATTTTCGGTATTTGTATGGGCCATCAATTGTATGCGAAGGCAAATGGTGCCCAGACCTACAAGATGAAATTCGGTCACCGTGGATTTAACCATGCCGTGCGCGAAATTGCGACAGGACGTGTTGATTTTACCAGTCAAAACCACGGTTATGCAGTGTCACGCGAGGAACTGCCGGATTGCTTGATGATTACCCACGAGGAAATCAACGACAAGTCTGTCGAAGGCGTCCGTCACAAATACCTTCCCGGATTTTCAGTGCAATTCCACCCAGATGCAGCACCCGGTCCGCATGATGCCAGCTATTTATTTGACGAATTTATGGACTTGATGGATTCATTTAAGCAAGAACGCTAGTTGAATGGTTGCTAAGCGTCAGAGAGGTATTTAATTCTATCCAGAGAGATAGAAAATAGAAAGGCAAGGGACAGGTCAATGGTTGCACGCAACTTATTTCCCTACGCCTGCCTCTATGGAGGTCAGGCTATCCCTTGCACTAGTTAGGAAAGCCAATTAGTATCGAATTGACTTTCCTAACGTCGGACTTATCTTATTTAATGTCAACCTGTGAGTTGACAAATAGAAAGGAGAAGATACAGGTTCGAGTACGATTTGATTTTAATATTCGAACATGCTCTAAGGACTGTGTGAAAAAGATAAACGTCGTCTGGATGCTTGAAGCATCAGCGTTGCATTTCCTATTTTCACTTTGTCCTCTTAACGGGCTTTGTATCATACATTATGCCAAAAAGAAACGATATTAAAAAAATTATGGTGATTGGATCTGGTCCGATTATTATTGGTCAGGCTGCGGAGTTTGATTATGCGGGGACGCAGGCGTGTTTGGCCTTGAAAGAAGAAGGCTACAGCGTTGTACTGGTCAATTCTAACCCCGCAACAATTATGACCGACAAGGAAATTGCGGATAAGGTGTATATCGAGCCGATTACGCTGGAATTTGTCAGTCGTATTTTGCGAAAAGAGCGTCCTGATGCTCTCTTGCCAACCCTTGGTGGACAAACAGGTCTCAACATGGCTATGGAATTGTCCAAGGCTGGAATTTTAGAAGAGCTGGGTGTTGAGCTCTTGGGAACAAAATTGTCGGCCATTGACCAAGCTGAGGACCGCGATTTGTTCAAACAATTGATGGAGGATCTCAATCAGCCCATTCCTGAGTCTGAAATTGTGACGACCGTTGATGAGGCGTTGAACTTTGCCAATTCTATCGGCTACCCTGTCATTGTACGTCCGGCCTTCACGCTGGGCGGTACAGGTGGTGGTATGTGTGCCAACGAGGAAGAACTCCGCGAAATCGCAGGAAATGGCTTGAAATTGTCGCCAGTAACTCAATGTTTGATTGAGCGCTCAATTGCAGGTTTCAAGGAAATCGAGTACGAAGTGATGCGCGATGCGGCAGACAATGCACTCGTGGTGTGTAACATGGAAAACTTTGACCCTGTTGGTGTTCACACAGGAGATTCGATTGTATTTGCCCCAACGCAGACGCTTTCGGATATTGAAAACCAGATGCTCCGCGATGCCAGCCTCAGCATTATTCGCGCCTTGAAAATCGAAGGTGGCTGTAATGTCCAGTTGGCCTTGGATCCCCATAGTTTCAAATACTATGTCATCGAAGTTAATCCGCGCGTGTCACGCTCGTCAGCCTTGGCTTCAAAAGCAACTGGCTATCCTATTGCCAAATTAGCGGCAAAAATTGCTGTTGGTTTGACCTTGGATGAAATGATTAACCCAGTAACTGGGACAACCTATGCCATGTTTGAGCCTGCTTTGGACTACGTAGTTGCTAAAATCCCCCGTTTCCCATTTGATAAATTTGAAAAAGGGGAGCGCCGTCTGGGAACACAGATGAAGGCGACAGGGGAAGTCATGGCCATCGGACGGAACATTGAAGAAAGCCTTTTGAAAGCCTGCCGTTCCTTGGAAATCGGTGTTTATCACAATGAAATGACAGAACTCAGCCAAGTGACGGACGATCACTTAGTGGAAAAGATTGTCAAAGCGCAGGACGACCGACTCTTTTACCTTTCTGAGGCCATTCGTCGTGGCTATACGATTGAGGAACTAGCCCAATTAACCAAGATCGACCTGTTCTTCCTTGATAAGTTGTTGCATATTATAGAGCTTGAGCAGGAATTGGCGACGCATTTTGATAACTTAGATATCCTCAAAAAAGCGAAAAAATACGGCTTTGCAGATCGTAAAATAGCAGAGCTGTGGGGGCGGACGGAATGCTACATTCGCCAGCTCCGGACTGAAAATGGCATTGTCCCAGTTTACAAAATGGTGGATACCTGTGCAGCAGAATTTGAGAGTGCGACGCCTTATTTCTATTCAACCTATGCTTGGGAAAATGAATCCATTAAATCAGACAAGGAATCGGTCCTTGTGTTAGGTTCTGGACCAATCCGCATCGGTCAAGGGGTTGAATTTGACTATGCGACGGTTCACTCTGTCAAAGCCATTCAGGCAGCAGGTTACGAGGCTATTATCATGAACTCCAACCCTGAAACTGTTTCGACAGATTTCTCGGTTTCGGACAAGCTCTATTTTGAACCTTTGACCTTGGAAGATGTACTCAATGTGATTGATTTGGAGCAGCCCAAAGGTGTCATTGTGCAATTCGGTGGGCAGACAGCCATCAACTTGGCTGAACCGCTTGCTAAGGCTGGTATTCCGATATTGGGAACTCAGGTAGCAGATTTAGACCGGGCTGAGGACCGCAATTTGTTTGAAAAAGCTCTGAAAGACTTGGACATCCCGCAGCCACCAGGTCAAACCGCAACTAATGAAGAAGAGGCTCTTGAGGCGGCCCGCAAAATTGGTTTTCCAGTCCTTGTCCGTCCATCTTATGTCTTGGGTGGGCGTGCCATGGAGATTGTTGAAAATGAAAATGACCTACGTTCCTACATGCGGACGGCGGTCAAGGCTAGTCCTGAGCACCCTGTTCTCGTTGACAGTTATATCGTTGGTCAAGAGTGTGAAGTAGATGCGATTTCTGATGGCAAGGATGTTCTTATTCCGGGAATTATGGAACACATCGAGCGGGCAGGTGTCCATTCGGGTGACTCGATGGCAGTTTACCCACCGCAAACCCTGTCGCCAGCGGTACAAGCAACCATTGCTGATTACACCAAGCGATTGGCTATTGGTCTCAACTGTATCGGTATGATGAACATTCAGTTTGTTATCAAGGACGAAAAGGTCTATGTCATCGAGGTCAATCCACGTGCCAGCCGAACCGTTCCCTTCCTGTCAAAAGTGACAGACATTCCGATGGCTCAAGTCGCGACCAAATTGATTTTGGGTCAATCCTTGGCAGAACTTGGCTATGCAGACGGTCTCTATCCAGAAAGCAAGCAGGTCCACGTCAAAGCTCCAGTCTTCTCATTCACAAAATTGGCGAAGGTTGACAGTCTTTTGGGACCTGAAATGAAGTCAACGGGCGAAATTATGGGTTCAGATGTGACGCTTGAAAAAGCACTTTACAAGGCATTTGAAGCTAGCTACCAGCACTTGGAAGAATTTGGCAATGTCGTCTTTACCATTGCGGATGAAGATAAGGAAGAAACCTTGGAGCTGGCGCGTCGTTTCCACGATTTGGGGTATGGTATTTTTGCGACTAGCGGAACGGCAGCCTATCTGACGGACCACCAACTTCCTGTTACCTTGGTCAATAAAGTTGGTGATGCAGGTGGTTTCGATATTCCAAGTCTGGTTCGAGCTGGAAAAATTCAAGCCATTGTCAATACAGTTGGTAAAAAGCGTGTGGCAGACTCGGATGGTCAAATCATTCGTAGCTCAGCAATTGAAGGTGGTATCCCACTCTTTACAGCCATTGATACAGCTGCGGCTATGGTCAAAGTCTTGGAAAGCAGAAGTTTCATGACCCAGGCTATTTAGTGTATAATAGGGTTATCCATTAGAAGAGGAGATAGAAATGAAAGTAAATCTGACCAATCATCGGGGACAATTTAAACAGGCTCCCCTTGGTTTTTCTTGGACGACTCTGTTATTTACCATGTGGGTTGCCGTCTTTAGACGGGATTGGAAATGGGCGGCTATTATGCTACTGGCCAATGCAGCTCTTGGTAACTACGCCTACTCAATAGAAAAGGGCTATCTTGTCTTTATCGTCAATATTGTCATGGCGGCATTCTATAATAAACTCCATATCAGAGACTTATTAGCCAAGGGTTGGCGCCCAGCAACAGACTTTGATGCGCAGCTGCTGCAGTCCAAGGGAATATAAAAAGAAAAAGATGATTTCGTATGAGGTCATCTTTTCTTGTATCTCTATGTCAGTCGGCTTGAATCATCTCTAGCAAGATGTCGGCAGTGGTCGTTGGCAATACCCTCAGACGATTTAAACTAAGCATTCCGTTATCAACAGAAGCCAGGTCATGGTTGGTGGTCAATCCCAATTGGTAGCCGGTATTTTCTGCCAAAGCCAGGGTATCGGCTGAATAGCGACCAGCAGGATAGGCTAGAGCAATGGTTTCCTGACTAAGTTGCTGGTTTAGGAATTGTTTGGAGTAGGAAAGCTCAATGGATTGGCTTTCAAGGCTGCTTTGTGCCAGGTCGGGATGATTGACCGTATGACCTTGGAAAGACATTTTGTGCTCTTTCATCTCCAGCATCTGATCGACAGTCAGGTAGCCCGCTGTGCCATTTTCCGTAAAACCAGTGATAACAAAGTTGGTAGCCTTCATCTGGTACTGCTTAAGCAAAGGATAGGCATGGCTATGGAAATCCCAGAGGCTATCATCGAAAGTTAGCCAGACGACTTTCTTGCCGTCAGGAACTTCATTGTCCCTGAGAACCCGCAGAGCTTCTTCAGGTGAAAGGGTGTAATAGCCAGCTTCCTGGAGGGCCTTGAGATGACTTTCAAACGTAGAAGGATCCACAATTAAATTGGCGTTGGCAGCCTCTTCAGGAGCCATGACATGGATAGCATGGTACATCAGAATGGGCAGACGGACCGGACTTTCTTGCTTAACCCAAGTTACTTCTTCAGGACCAGTTTTCTGTGAAGGAGTTGTATCAATCTCTTTTTTAGGGGTTTCTGGAGTTTGCTGGACCAAGTCTGTTCTGGATCCTGGGTCTTGATAGAAGTAGACGAGGCAAAAAACAAGGGTTCCAATCAGCAAAACACTCAGCAGAGTAAATATTACTGGAAATCTTTTCACTTTTTGATGCTTGTGCCGCCCATGCTTTCTCTTCGCCATATTCACTACCTCAATATATGTAATTCTTCTTACTACTTTAATTATACCAAAATTTTTGCCAAATAGTCAGAATATTTGGTATAATAGGAAAAATAGTTTTAAGGAGATAATATGGTAGTTAAGATTGGATTATTGGGGTTTGGTACGGTAGCGAGTGGTGTGCCATTCCTTCTGACAGAAAATAAGGAAAAGATTGAATTGGCAGCCCAAGACAGCATAGAGATTTCAAAGGTTCTTGTAAAGGACGATGCGGAAAAAGAGCGTTTATTGGCTGCAGGCCATGACTATGATTTCGTGACCAACATTGACGAGATTTTGGCAGACGACGACATTGCTATTGTCGTTGAGCTTATGGGACGTATCGAGCCAGCAAAAACTTTCATCACACGCGCTTTGGAGGCAGGCAAGCATATCGTGACAGCTAACAAAGACCTGTTGGCTGTGCATGGCAGTGAATTGCGTACTCTGGCTCAGGAAAAAGGACTGGCCCTTTACTACGAAGCAGCGGTTGCAGGCGGTATCCCAGTCTTGCGTACCTTAGTCAATTCTCTTGCTGCGGATAATATTACCCGTGTTTTGGGTGTCTTGAATGGGACATCTAACTTCATGCTGACCAAGATGCTAGACGAAGGATGGACTTACGAAACAGCCCTGCAGACAGCCCAGGAACTAGGTTACGCAGAGTCAGATCCGACCAACGACGTTGAAGGAATTGATGCAGCCTATAAGGCCGTTATCCTCAGCCAATTTGCCTTTGGTATGACTGTTGATTTTGACCACGTTGCCCACAAGGGAATTTCCAATATCACACCTGAAGATGTAGCAGTAGCACAAGATCTTGGCTATGTCATCAAGTTGGTAGGGGATATTCGTGAAACAGCTTCGGGAATTGCAGCAGAAGTGTCACCAACCTTCCTGCCAAAAAATCACCCGCTTGCTAGTGTCAATGGCGTTATGAATGCGGTCTTTGTCGAGTCCATTGGTATCGGCCAGTCTATGTACTACGGACCAGGTGCTGGACAAAAACCAACAGCTACTAGCGTGACTGCCGACCTGATTCGCATTGTTCGTCGCCTGAAAGACGGTACGATTGGCAAAGCATTTAATGAGTACAGCCGTCCGCTCCAGTTGGCAGCTCCGTCTGATGTGATGAGCGAATATTATTTCTCTATCGTAGCATCTGACCAGAACGGAAAAATGCTCCGTTTAGCAGAAATTTTCAACTCTGAAGAAATCTCCTTCAAGCAAATTCTGCAGAAGGAGGCAAACGGTGAGACAGCTCGTCTGGTTATCGTGACCCATGAGATGAGCAAAACCCAGCTAGAAAATGTGACTGAAAAGCTTGCCCAGGCTGAGGACTTCACTGTCTTAAATACCTTCAAGGTCTTGGGAGAATAAGCATGAAAATTACAGTTCCAGCTACTTCAGCCAATATAGGACCAGGTTTTGACTCGGTCGGTGTTGCCCTCTCAAAATACCTGACCATTGAAATTCTAGCGCCTGCGAATGAATGGTTTATTGAGCATGACCTAGAGCATGTTCCATCTGATAAGAGTAATCTGCTGATTAAGACTGCTTTGAAAGTTTCCAAAAACCTGCCACCTCACCGCTTGAAAATGACAAGCGATGTTCCTTTGGCCCGTGGCTTGGGTTCGTCCAGCTCTGTCATTGTAGCAGGGATTGAGTTGGCCAATTTATTGGGGCAATTGAACCTCAGCCAGGAAGAAAAGTTGCAATTGGCAACTAAGATAGAAGGTCATCCTGATAATGTAGCGCCAGCCATTTATGGAAATCTAGTTATTGCCAGCTATGTCAATAAGAAAGTCCATGCTGTTGTGACGGACTTCCCAGAGGCCAGCTTTATCGCTTTTATTCCCAACTATCCTCTGCGGACCAGTGAAAGCCGTGGAGTTCTGCCATCGCAGATGGGCTATAAGAAGGCCGTAGCAGCAAGCAGTATTGCCAACGTCGCTATTGCCAGTCTTATGGCCGGTGATTTGGAAAAAGCTGGTCAACTTATCCAATCAGATATGTTCCACGAGCCTCATCGCCAACTCTTGGTCAAGGAATTTTGTCCTATCAAGCAAACAGCTCAGGAGTTGGGTGCTTATGCAACCTACCTTTCTGGAGCAGGTCCAACCGTTATGGTACTAGCCTCTAAGGATAAGGAAGAGGCCATTAAAATTGCCATAGAAAAGCTTGAATTGGACGGCAGTGTGCATATCCTACAGGTAGATAAAGACGGGATTAAGGTATCCTAAACAAAATACGGTTCTTGAGGGAACTGTATTTTTTGTTTTTCGCACATTGTCAAGTCAAGTGCAACAAGTTCATTGATAACTAGAGATCCAGAGGTTAAGCTGTCTGGGCTAGCCC
>NZ_JBIMJQ010000036.1:0-15093 GCF_043674215.1 Streptococcus sp. A22 | reverse complement strand
ATCCCAAAAAATGTTTGGGCTACAAGTCACCGAGAGAATTTCTTATAGGTGGCTAACTCGGAATTGAAATTTGCCGATTTGAAAAAATGAAAAAAGCAAGCAATGGTCTCGCTGCTTATAAGATATCTATTAATTGCTGGTAGTTGCTGATGGTGTAGGTTGGTTTGAGATGGCTTGTATTTTCTAGGCCAGCTGGATTGTACCAGACTGTATCCATGCCAGCGTTGATACCGCCTTGGATGTCTGCCGTCAGGCTGTCACCAATCATGAGCGCTCTGAACAGGTCAAAACCGGTAATCTGCTCTGCTATTTTTTCATAAAAATCAAGCTCCGGCTTCTGGGTCCCCATCTGCTCAGAGATAAATACTTGCTTGAAATAGCTGCCAATGGGTGAGTGTTTGAGACGATTTTCCTGGATGTAGGTGATGCCGTTGGTCGCGCCATAAATCTGGTAGCCACGCTCCGTCAAGGTCTCAAGCAAATCATCCGCTCCCTCAAAAATCTGTCCTTGACGACCGATAAATTCTTGGTAACGAAGGGCCAACTCAGCTCCGTCTTCCTGCCGTCCGAAATGGGCAAAGGCCCGCGAAAATCGAGTATTGACCAGCTCCTTCTTGGTAATCAAACCCTTTTCCAAGTCCTTCCACATGCCCTGATTGAGCGGACGATAGACATCTTTAAAGGCCTGAATGTCCTCCACTTCCATAAATTCCAGAAACTGAGTGAGGGCAATCTCCTCACCAGTCGCAAAATCCAACAAAGTATGGTCAAGGTCGAAAAGTAGAAATTTGTAGGTCACGATGTTTTTCCTTTCAAAGGCGAATTATTTTATCAAAGGTTAATGAAACTATTATACCATAGAAGTTATTTCTTACCATATTTACCTTATCCTATTTCGAAAATGTGCTTTGAGTCCTTTCTTTTGATACTCTAATTCTTCAAAATAGTGTAGAAAGTCTCTTATTTTTTTATCAATTAATAGTTTATTCGCGATATTATTTATCCATTCTTCTGGTATACTATCAATTTTATACAGAGCACCAGCTAGTGTTCCAGTTATCGCTCCGATTGTATCAGTATCACCACCTAGGTTTACCGCTTTTAGAATAGCTGATTTAAAACTATCTGTCGTGCCTACACACCAAATTACAGCTTTTAGTGTATCTACAACATAGCCTGTAGAAGCTATTTCAGAAGATGGTAATTCTAAAAATTCTTTATTGAATAAGTCTGCATAGTATTCTTCAAACTCTTTCCTGTAAGGGTGAGATTGATCGAAAGATTCTAGAAATATTTTTTTTGTTCCTTTTATTGTATTTTCTAGATTATTATTCAATAACAAGCCAATAAGTATTTGAATATATAAGATTGATGCAACTACAGTTCTTGGATGTCTATGGGTAATTTTTGTATATCTTTCAATTATTTTTACTTTCTTAGGAAAATCAAATTCTTCTTGCAATAGAATCGCTAAAGGGGAAAGCCTCATCAGAGCCCCGTTTCCGTTATCCATTTCAGATTGTCCACCTGCTTCTTCAGGGAAAACACCTGACAAGTAGCGTTCAATAGCCTGATTAGTTCCAATTCCAATATCAAAACAATCACCGTATGGGGTCAAATAGCCATTGCGATAAGCCACAAATTTATCCATTAATGCTGGTAAATCAGAACACTCTGAAAGATGTTCCATTAATGCCAAGGATAAAGAGGTATCATCAGACCAAGTTCCCAAAGGTTGGTTATAAGTTCCATGACCAATCATATCCGTAATATTATAGGTCCCTCTTTCTTTGAACTCAACTGGAACACCTAAAGCATCACCAATAGCTAAGCCATAGATAACCGCCTGTAGCTGTTCTTTCACAGCAAGTAAGCCCATTTGTCTAGAGTCTTCTATCCATTTTTCATGTAACCTCATTGTTTCTCCTTATCTATTTCAGCAATGTCATTTTAATCATAATATCGTTTCCTTTTTCGATAACCTCATTAATCACAAATTTAGAATTTGAATTTAGTAGTATTTCAAGCTCACTCGGATGCTGACTTATTTGATTTAACATATTTAGCCATAGCACTTTTGCCTACATTTTTACTTTCTTTACTTCTAACTCAGATTCCCAACTTTTATACACTTCCATAAAAAGCTCTTCTTCTTCATCTTTGTAGCCTTCAAAAAGTACCTTTTCAATATTTTCGTGATTGAAAAAATGGCATCTTCTGGATTGATCCCTTCTGGATAAATTACTCCTACATAATCACTATACACATTCTCCCCATCTGATTCAAAAATAGGACCTCTTCCTACAATCATCAACTTTGTTGTTGCTTCCTCTAAGTAAATCACACTTCCTAATGGTAATAATTCTTTAGTCATTATTTTACTCCTATTATTTATTTTTATTCATCTTTTTTGCACGCCATTTACCATACCATTGCTCATTGGAGACTTTAAAGAACTGGCGATATTCTTTTTGGTACTTGAAAAAGTAAAATGCAGCTACAAAATTTTTCAGGGTCATGCCCGTAGTAAAAATCATGAGAGCCGCAACTAATAAGAAAGCCCAACCATACAAGAAACTGAAAATGTCTGGTCGCGTTTTGATCGCTTCCCCAAAATTGAAGGTCCAACGATTGACAATAGCTAGAAGTAATAGAACACCTCCATACTTCTTGATAAATGCCATTAGGCTCTCTCCCCAGTCTTTATTAGCTGGTTCCCCCTTATAAAGTTGTTTTTTAAGCTGTTCTACATTTGAGATTACTAGAGTCTTCCACAGATATACACATACTAACAGTTGAAGTAAAAAACCAATCCATCCAAAGGCACCTACTGTGAGACCGATTGTAAAGGGAAACAGCATCAAAAATACTGTGATTAAAAAAACAAGAAGAGTAATGGTTCCATAAAGCAATTGATGTGCATAATTTTTTTTTGGAATAACATTTATGATAACCATTACTATTGAGCAATACATCAGTGCCAATAGCGGGATTCTAAAGATTGTTCCAATAGTGACAATTGATTGGGCAGTAGAGGTTGATATGTATCTAATTTTCTCTGTTGAGGTTAAGAGACTTTCTGGTAGATATACTCCTACTCCATATGACATAATAAAAAGTAATAAAATGACTAGCCCAGAAAACCTTTGAGATAGCTTCATAGAAGATAATACGCCAACCTGTGCACCTTCTTCTGTTAGTATCTTCTTACTAACAACCTTTTTTGATTGCTCAAAGGTTGCCGATAGTAACCTCTCTTTACGCATATTTAGCTCCTCCACCAAACCAACTAGTCACAGAATTCCATGTACCTTTCACTGCTTTACCTAGTCCATTCCTAACGGCATCATAGGCATCATCCAAAGCAACAGCCTTTGGATTAGAAAGTAATCTAATTTTTTCCCTAAGCTCCTTTTGCTCAAATTTTTGTGCTTGGAAATAGTGCTCACTTGTCGGCCAATATAGACCAGAGTCATCAAAAAATCCATAGGGAGAAAAATTTGAAAATTCACCAAAAGGTTCATTGATTTTATAAAATTTAATATTTTCCATACTTATTTTAACAAATTATAAGACATCATCTCGGTCTAAAGAATATTTATTTATAAAATTGTCTACAAAATCTTTATCATAAAGGTTTATTATCTTCAAATCACTTTTTATTCTCCATAAGAAATTCTCTTGCTCCAAAGTTATTTTTTCGAGATTTTGTTTTATCAATTCTATAAGCTCTTGACGTGTATTAGAAAGTTGTAAAAATGTAATCAAAGGATCTAAATCATACATCTCTAGGAATGAATCCTGAATAATTTTTTTTATATATAGATTAACTTTGACTTCTATCTCTTTATCCTCTCCTGCGCCCTTATTTATCCAAAATAATATCAAGTTATCCAAGATATGTTTATAGGTTTCATCATATCCATATAATCTATTAACTATAAAACCTCTGAGTAAACCTTTATCAAAAAGTTCTGTTAAGCAATTGAAACCACTATCGTATCCCCAAGCAGTTAATAACATAGAGATTTCAAAGACATACTCTCCTTGTTGCAATAACTCCTCCAATTGTCTTACTCTAGTAGATGAGATATCCTCTTGTTCTAGTTCAGAAGCATCTATAGCATAATCTGCCCCTTCCGGTATATCATATAATAATTTATCAATATATTCTTTGTTCATATTTATCCTTTTACTTATAATTTATGTATTTTTTAGGAACTATCCCTTTAATCAATACTTCACCATCTCGAATAATATTCTGTAAATCTGAATTCGCCCTATTTAGAGCCCTCAAATTTTTAGGAGTTGGATTATTCGTATACCTTATCTGGACTTGCTGAACCTTGTTAGTAAATTGACTCACTAATTCATCGTGTGTAATAATTTCAACATCTCTTATTCGTTCTGCATCAATATCTATTTGTAATTTACGTGTTTTTATAGATATAGCTTGATTACCATAATGTTTAGGACTGTTAGAAACAGTTAAGTCTGTAGTAGAAATATACGGAGATTTAGATGAATTTCCACCTCTAACGTGACTTACAGCACTACCAGAACCATTTGGATTAGCTGGCACAAGATTACCATCTGCGTCAATATAAGCTTTAGGTGCCCCTTTATGATTACTTTGAGAATAAAAATTATTATCGGAGCGAGAAACCACTTTAGGTACTTCCTTACTTGGCCTATTCAAACTAAACTTACTTGCTGCTGACGATGCCGCAAAGCCACCTAAGATACTGCCTACAAAAGTTGCACGCTCGGCATCAGCTTCGCTTCCTCCAAGGAGTTTGGTTCCGTGATAGCCTGCTTGCCCTCCGACAAAACCGCCTACTTCACCTATCGCAAACTCAGCGAGGCCTTTAGTCACACTCTGTGTTTGTCCGATGGGGATCATCACCACACTGGTGGTTGTAAACAGACCGCCCACTTGATGGTATAGTTTATCATTTCCCATGAAGAGGGTATCTCGGATGGGGTTGATGGCTAAGGTTTTCCCATCACCTTTATAGCCTAGGTAAATATCTTGTCCTGCTTCTGCCACATTGGAAGCACCATAGGCGACAGTGCCTGTTCCTGCCACAATGCCTGCACCTACAACCAAAGGGGTCGCAGCGCCTGCTGTTGCTACAATAGCCGCAAGACCTACTGCAATAGTAACCACTTGTTATATAGATCAATAGACATGGTTAATACTCCAAATACACCACTTTAATGTCCGATATATCAACGTCACTTTCTTCGGTAAGCCATTTCAATCTCTCCAGCTCTTGAAAGTGATTTCTAGGATTCAACCCAACTACTCCATGCAAATTACTAAACTCATCAAGACTATCTGTCGGAATTGTTGTTTCTAAAGACTTATCTCCGTTAAGACGAATTGATAGCAAATAAATGCGTGTACTGGTATTTTGTGATAGTTGTAAAAATTCAACTTCCTGCACTTCATAGCCCCTAGCAATCCATCTTACCACATTATCTTGTTGCTCCTTCGTCAATGTTTCTTTCTGCGAAGTGATACTACACCCTCCTAAAATTAAAATTGCTATTGTTGCTAAAATACTGATAAATAATCGATACTTTTTCATCTTACTGCTTTCCTCTCCGTTTATTACGAAACAATGAGTACAAAGTCACTATCATTCCCAAGACGATTATACTATTCTCCTAAATATACCACATCTACCTTTTTAATAGTATCTTCTGTACTATCGATTGGAACATCCCTTTCCAGAGGTTCAAAATCCTCAATAGGACTGAGACCAATATTGTCCAGACTTTCATCAAACTCTGAAATTTCTCGAACTGTAATTCCTGTTTTGTATCTTTCGTTGTTATTTATGGTAAATAACAAGTGATAACTACCTGTTTTTAGGTCTTTACTAAATTTTATAAATTTTATTGTTTCTATATTATAATTCTTGACAATTCCTCGCACCACATTATCCTGTTGCTCCTTCGTCAATGTTTCTTTCTGCGAAGTCATGCCACACCCTCCTAAAATTAAAATTGCTATTGTTGCTAAAATACTGATAAATAATCGATACTTTTTCATCTTACTGCTTTCCTCTCCATTAATTACGAAACCATGAGTACAAAATCACTATCATTCCCAAGCCGTTTATTAGAAGCATCTGTATAGATAATCCCGTTTTTTCTCGGTCAGCGCGAATTGTACATTTATAATAGCCACTTGCTAAACAAAAAGACACTACTAGTATATACTTTAATCACCACTATAGAGGAATATCCAAATCTTTTCCATTCAGGCCCTTAGAGTCTAAATACTAGGATATCCCCTTGTCGGTGATCTGTATAATTTGTCATTGTTTATCTCCCAAGCAATTTTTGAAGTTCTGTAGAAATTCCACCTCCGTCGCTATAGAGTTCTTGTGTTCGGTTATCTTTATCTATCCCTATAGTGTACCTCAAACTTTTATTATCATTTACGTACAGGTTTACCGAGAATCCACCCATCGGATTCTTATTAAAGCTATCATAATCTACTGAGTAGGTCTTAATTTTTCCCTCATTAGTCAGAGCTTTAGAATCAAGTGATTTCAATTCCGCTTCAAATAGTTGTTTTACCTCATCACTCTCGACAATTTTTATCAATTCTTCTTTTAACTGCGCTTGCTTATTCATCTGATACATTACTCCTAAGCCAATCAAAATTGTGATACTAGCTAGAGTACCTGCTAGCCATTTTTGCCATGTTTTCATTTCTTACCTCCCTTTCCCCAAAATTCGTCCCCTCATAGGCGATGGTGATCTGTGTGGTATCTACTTTGCAATCTACCACTGGCGCTACAGCCATAGCCTGCATGCCGTTGGCGGTGTTGTCTTCTACAGCGAGGACTTTGAATTGACCTATCTCAGGGTTGTTTTTATCATAATAATATGTACCTTTACTAATAGTTTCATATTGACCATCATTTTTTTGACCATCTACACTATAGACTTGTGTAGCTAACCAATTAGATTGTTGTTCTGTCATCATAAGAACTATCCTTTCAAATAGATTATTGTAATATCACTAGTGTCTACCCTCTTACTACTATCGAATTCTATAGACTTTTTAATATCAGTAAATTCTTCAATAGGATCCAAAGCAATAATTCCTTCTGAACTGTCAAATTCCTCAGCATTCTTAAACTGAACTATATTCGTCGTCTTTTTATCATTCACCTTAAATACTAAACTATAATAACCAGTTGAATTATTCCTTTCTAAATTCACAAATTCCACCTTTTTAATTTTGTAATTTCTCGATATCCTTTTAACCACATTATCTTGTTGCTCTTTCGTCAATGTTTCTTTCTGCGAAGCCATTCCACATCCTCCTAATATTAAAATTGTGATTGCGACTACTAAACTAATAAAAATTCTTCGTTTTTTCATTTTATATCTCCTAATCACAGTTAATCACTGGAGCAACTGCCATTGCCTGCATGCCGTTGACAGTATTGTCTTCTACAGCGAGGACTCTATATTGACCATTGGCTACAGTATCACCTTTTCTGTACGGGGTAGACCCTTTGCCTGAATCAACTTTATAAACTTCGTCAGCAAGTGAATTATAATTTTTTTCTGATATCTTATCATTCCTCCAGGTACTTAACTTCAATGTGAGCTACATCTGGTTTCTCATTAGATGTGTCTGACTTTTTAAGAAAATGCCCATGATTTCTAGAAGAAAGCTCATTCACATAGATTTCGCCATTTAATCCTCTCAGTGTAAAATCGATTTGAATTTGATTATTTATTGTGGCATAAAATGAGTATGTTCCTGTTATTTTATTATGCTCAATTTCTGTAAACTCAACTTTCTTAATGTCCTCATAATTCTGAGCCAAATACTCCACCATTCTATCCTGCTCTTCTTTATACTTCACTTCTTTATTGCTCTCAGTCATACCACACCCTCCTAATATTAAAATGGTAATTGCGACTACTAAACTAATAAAAATTCTTCGTTTCTTCATTTTATATCTCCTAATCACAGTTAACCACTGGCGCTACAGCCATAGCCTGCATGCCGTTGACGGTGTTGTCTTCTACAGCGAGGACTTGGAATTGACCGAGGGATTTGTTTTTTGAATCGTAATAATACTGTTCTCCTTCTTCTGGATGATATTTTACATCATCTTTTCCTTCGTCTACCCAATATGACTGTTCTGCTAGCCAATTATATTGTTCTTCTGTAAATGTCATATCACTCCTCCAGATAAATTACCTTTATTCTAGAAATACCCACGTTCTCTAATAGCTGACTTTTTTGAATTGTCTGAAAATCATCAATAGGATTAAGCCCTATTGCATCCGAATCATTACTTAACCGTTCTAAATTTCTAAATGGAATTGTTGTTTCAAGACTGTCACTATTATTTATCTTTATGTTTAGTAGATACGTTCCTGTTTTCTTATCTTTACTAAATGCCGTGAATTCGATACTTTGAATATTATAGCCTCTCGCTATCCTTTTAACCACATTATCCTGTTGCACTTTTGTCAATGTTTCTTTCTGTGACGTCATTCCACATCCTCCTAATATTAAAATTGCTATTGTTGCTAAAATACTGATAAGCAATCGGCTTCTTTTCATTTGATTTAACCTCTGTCCTTTTCATCTCATTTGTATTTATATTTTACCATAATGTTGCGGGATTTGGTTTCAGGAACAAGAATTTGGTTGATTCATCTACAAAATGCAAACAAGCCCTCAAAATCAAAGACTTCATGGGCTTTTCATTCTATATTTGCACCAATCAACTTCTCCCCTTTTCCAAAAATAGGTCGGTCACGCGCATTCTCCTTGGATTGGTGTACAAACCGTGCTTGCACAAAAAACAGCCAACTTTCGTCAGCTGTTGAGTTTCTTAAAAATTCACATTGTCTGGATCAGATTGGACGCTAACGCCTTCAACACTATCCAAGGTCGCGACATCATCTGCCGACAATTCAAAGTCAAAGATGTTCAAATTGCTTTCAATATTGGCTGGTGTGACAGATTTTGGTAGAGGCAAGAATCCTTTTTGCAGGCTCCAACGTAATGCCACTTGGGCAACAGATTTGCCAGTCTTTTCAGCAATTTCTTGCACTACTTTATTCTTGAAGATGCTGCCTGTTCCCAGTGGACTATAGGCTTCAAGAAGAATGTCGTGCTCACGGCAGAAGGCTGCTAATTCTTCCTGCGTGCAACCCGGTGCCAAGAGAACTTGGTTGACCTGTGGCTTGATTTCAGCTGTTTCAAACAAGGCTTCCAGGTGATGGATCATAAAATTGGATACACCGATAGCGCGGACCTTGCCTGCCTTGTAGGCTTCCTCCATGGCCTTCCAGGCACCAGCATTTCCAGCCTTCCAGGCATCATTCTCACGGAGCGCCTTTGGATTTGGCCAGTGAATCAAGAGCAAGTCAAGATAGTCAACGCCTAATTTTTCCAGCGATTCCTCAATCGACGCCTTAGCAAGCTCATAATCGTGCTTGTCGTTCCAGACCTTTGTCGTCAGGAAAATATCCTCACGCGCCAGGTCACTATCTGCGATGGCACGACCAACACTGCGCTCATTTCCATAAATCTGCGCCGTATCGACATGCGTGTAGCCAACCTTGAGGGCGTGCGCCACACTCTTGTAGGCATCATCGCCTTCTTTAATCTGCCAAGTACCAAAACCAATCTTTGGAATCTTGACACCATTTGAAAGTGTATAGTTTTCCATGTTTCCTCCTTTTTGAAACACTAGGACTCTGCGTCCTTTCTTCGTATATCGTAGTAGGCATCTGTCCGCTCATTTGCCGAAATTCCCTGAGCTTCTAGCTAGGCTAACTGCTGATGGATCTCGATTTTCTTGACCAGATAGGCATGGGTCTCCTGCAAGGCCGCAATCTGAGCCTCCAGCTGGGCCTGCGTTTTCTTGAGCAAGTCCGACGACAGGGCAAGATTGTGGAACTCCGCCAAAATCTCCTGGATATCCTCCAAGGGCATTCCCACACGGCGATAGTGGACAATGGCCTTGAGCCGGTCAATGCTCCGCTCATCAAACTGACGGATACCCCGCTCATTTCTAGGAATCTCCACCATTCCCTCTTTCTCATAAAAACGGATGGTCGGCGCTGAAATCCCCAGCAACTCCGAAATTTCTTTAATCGTGGACATAGCTGCCTCCATCACTATTGTATCGACTTAAACCTACTTTTAGTCAAGTCTGAGGTTTATTTTTTTGAAAAATAGCCTGTGAATTCAACTGTATCATTCCCAGAAAGCCCCTACTTGACCTGACCACGTTGGTAAGAGGCATTGTAGACTTGAAAATCATGGTCGTGCAGGACCTCGGCCGCCTCTGCCAACCAATTGACATTACGAATGAGACCACGACCGACTTGGATCAAATCAGCCTGGCCATTTTGCAAGATATATTCTCCCAACTCTGGACTATTAAGCAAGCCAACAGCTGTAACTGGAATACTGACAACTTCTTTGATTTTGGCAGAAAAACCAGCCTGATAACCACCATAGATTGGAATATTTGGTCGCGTATCCATGACACCGCCAGTTGAGATATCCAGGCAAGCCACGCCCAGTTCTTCCAACCATTTAGCAATTTGTTGGTAATCTTGGAGTGTATTTTGCTGGCCAGTCTCATCGTAGGCGGTCACTGACAAGCGCACCCAAACTGGACCAGTAAAGACAGCTTTCACACCTTCGATAATTTCTTTCAAGAAACGGAATCGATTTTCCAGACTACCACCGTAGGCATCCGTCCGCTGATTGGTCAAGGGTTCCAGAAATTGATTGACTAAATAGCCATGCGCCCCGTGAATTTCAATCATGTCGTAGCCAGCCTGAGCTGCACGCGCCGCAGCCGCCACAAAAGCAGACTGAACACGCTCAATATCTTCAAGGGTCATTTCCTGCGGTACCTTGTAATCTTGGTTAAAGGCAAGAGCAGTCGGAGCAAGGGGCAGTTCCGCATCCTTGGCCTTACGGCCACCATGACTGAGCTGGATACCAACCTTACTTCCGAAAGCCTTCAATTCAGATACTAATTTGGCTAGGGCCTGTGCCTGTTCATCTGTCCAAATACCCAAGTCATACTTAGATAACCGACCATCTGGTTCTACAGCCGTCGCTTCTTGGATAATCAGGCCAACTCCGCCGATAGCACGCGCGCCATAGTGGGCATGATGGAAGGCTGTTGGCAACCCATCTTCAGCCTTGACTTCGTACATACACATAGGTGGCATGACCACACGATTTTTGAGCGACAAACCAGCAATCTCAACCGGTGACAATAATAATGACATAACTACCTCCTCTTACCTGAGCTCAACAAATACTATTATAGCACTAATTAGAATAAAAATCAGAATATGAACACGACAGAAAAATCCTCTGACTATTGTCAGAGGATTCAACTAAGCTTTCCAGCGTTTGGTTTTCTTGAGCATCATAGGATAGCTGGCCTTCATTAACCATTTGATAAAGGCATTTCCTTGACCATTTGAAATAGCAGTTTTGCCCTTAGCTAACATTTCTTCAAAACTGATGTCTGGCTCTACAAAACGACCGTTGACATAACAATAAGAGCAATAGATAGACGATTTCGTCCCATCTTTCTCACTTCCACGAACATCTAGGCCATGTAAATTCAAAGGCATAGCACAAGACTGACAAAATTTTTCCATAGTATTTCCTTTCGATGAATTCTTTCTTACACTCTCTCCTTCAACCGCTCCACAAAAAGATAGGCTGCTGGGCAAATGAGCGTGTTTTTCAAGGTCAGATGGTTAATCTGATAGAAACGCTTTCGGTCGGTATGGGGAAAGGCTGCGCAGGCCTTGGGACGGGCGTCATAGACGTCACAGAGATTGTCAGGGCCCAGAAATGGACAGGGCATGGACTGGAAGACCTTGTCGCCATCCTCATCCACCCGTAGATAGGTGGACTCAAAGGTCGACAATTTCATCCGAAAGAGCTTGGCCATGCGGGTAATATCCGCCTCCGTCAAGTCTGGTCCTAAATCCTTGCAACAATTGGCACATTGGGTGCAGTCAATTTCTTGGAAGACTTCGTCGTGCAATTCCTTGACAATTATATCTAAATTTTTCGGTGGCTTTTTCTTCAAGCTAGCCAAAAATTTGCGGTGCTCTCCCTGTTTTTGCAGGGCCAGCTGCCGGTACTTCTCAATATCTAAGCTCATAAACTTCCTTTTCTCAATGGTCTAAAGTGCTCTGCTATTTTCCAAAGCCTTTGTAGAAAAAATCCTACGGGAAACCTCAGCGACGGGTAGGCCAATGATGGTATGAATGTCACCTGAAATCCCGGCCACAAAGCGTGGGTCCAGCTCCTGAATACCGTAGGCACCAGCCTTGTCCAGGGGCTGCTTGTCATGGATGTAGGTCTGGATAGGCTCCTCAAGCGCCGGGTAATAGTCGACAAAGTCAATCTCTGCCACAGTGTAAAAGACATCCAATGAATCCGCAGTGCGTAGGCAGACCGAGGTCACAACCTGATGGGTCTTGCCGAAATAAGAGCGCAACATGGCCTCAGCCTCCGCCAAATCAAGCGGTTTATTAAAAATTCGGTCGTCCGCCACCACAATGGTGTCCGCTGAAATGTAGAGCTTACCCGGCTCCAGAGGCAGGTCAGACTTGGCCTTGGAAATTTCACAACAGGTCTTGGCGGCCCGGGTCAGAAAATCATCCGCAGCGAATTCAGCCATAAACTGTTCTTCAATCCTGCGTTCATCAACTTCTACCGACTGGATTTCTGGCGCTAAAAATTGCAAAAGCTCTTTTCTGCGGGGCGAGTTGCTGAGCAGGACATAGGAGTCAATTTGTCCTGCTTGGCCTTGACTTTGGTAATCGAAAATTGTTTTCATTGCTCAACCTATAGGAAAGGGGCTAGGCATCTGCCCAGCCCTTCCTGACTTATTTTTTATCATCTTCATCCATGCTGAGGACGCTGAGGAAGGCCTCTTGTGGTACTTCGACAGAACCGATGGCTTTCATGCGTTTCTTACCGGCCTTTTGTTTTTCTAGGAGTTTGCGTTTACGGGAAACGTCACCACCGTAACACTTGGCCAAAACGTTTTTGCGGAGGGCCTTAATGTCGCTACGGGCCACGATTTTTTGACCGATAGCGGCTTGGATTGGCACCTCAAATTGTTGACGTGGAATGATTTTCTTAAGCTTGTCCACGATGATTTTCCCACGTTCGTAGGCAAATTCCTTGTGGACGATAAAGCTGAGGGCATCGACCTTGTCGCCATTGAGGAGAATATCCATCTTCACCAGTTTAGATGAGCGGTATTCAGAAATCTCGTAGTCAAAGCTGGCATAACCACGAGTGGACGACTTAAGCTTGTCAAAGAAATCAAAGACAATTTCAGCCAGCGGGATTTGGTAAATGACATTGACACGATTGTCATCAATATAATCCATGGTCACGAAGTCGCCACGCTTGCGCTGGGCCAATTCCATCACCGCACCGACATATTCCTGCGGTACCATGATTTGGGCCTTGACGTAAGGCTCTTCGATAGTGGCAATCTTGGTCGGATCTGGAAACTCAGATGGGTTGGCCACATCGATCGACTCACCGTCTGTCATGTTGACATGGTAAACCACCGACGGCGCTGTCATGATCAGATCAATGTTAAACTCACGCTCAATCCGTTCTTGGATAACATCCATGTGCAAGAGGCCTAAGAATCCACAACGGAAACCAAAGCCGAGGGCCTGCGATGTTTCAGGTTCAAACTGCAAGCTGGCATCGTTAAGCTGAAGTTTTTCTAAAGCTTCACGTAAGTCATTATACTTATTGGAATCAATCGGATAGATACCGGCAAAGACCATTGGGTTCATCTGCTTGTAGCCCGCTAGTGGCTCGCTGGCAGGATTTTCAGCCAAGGTCACCGTATCACCGACACGGGTATCTGCAACCGTCTTGATAGAAGCTGCGATATAACCAACGTCACCAGTCGCCAAATAATCACGACCGATTGCTTTGGGTGTGAAAATCCCCACTTCCGTCACATCGAAAGTCTTGCCATTACTCATCATCTGAATGGTATCACCTGGTTTTACCACACCATTGACAATGCGGACCTGCAAAATAACACCGCGGTATGGGTCGTAAACAGAGTCGAAAATCAATGCTTGAAGGGGCGCCTCGACATCACCAGTTGGTGCAGGCACTTTTTCAACGATTTGCTCAAGGATTTCCTCGATGCCAATACCCGCTTTTGCGGACGTCAAGACAGCCTCTGAGGCGTCCAGTCCGATTACATCTTCGATTTCATGACGGACACGTTCTGGGTCAGCCGCTGGCAAGTCAATCTTGTTGATAATGGGCAGGATTTCCAAATCATTGTCCAGGGCCAGATAAACGTTGGCCAAGGTCTGAGCCTCAATACCTTGAGCAGCATCGACCACCAAAATCGCACCTTCACAGGCTGCCAAAGACCGAGAAACTTCATAGGTAAAGTCAACGTGCCCCGGTGTGTCAATCAGGTGGAAGGTATAGGTCTCACCATCCTTGGCCTTGTAATTGAGCTGGACAGCATTGAGCTTGATGGTAATGCCACGCTCACGCTCCAAATCCATGCTGTCTAGGAGCTGGGCCTGCATTTCACGGCTAGAAACTGTCTCTGTTTTTTCCAAAATACGGTCAGCCAGCGTTGATTTCCCATGGTCAATATGGGCAATGATAGAGAAGTTACGAATCTTCTCCTGTCGTTTTTTCAAATCTTCTAAATTCATCATTCATCCTTTAAGGGTAATACTCTTCATTATATCAATTCATTATAGTTTTGGCAAGAAAGCTACTGTCTTCAAGCCTAAAGTACCAGCTTTGGCGAATAGCTCCGATATGCTCTAAAACAGGCAAAGAATAGAACATTTACTCAACTTCTGCTATTATTTCTTTGTGCTATGCTTGTTCATAACCCTACTCCTTTCTATTTTGGGTACAAGAAAAGCACTCGAATACTCGAATGCTTAATAAAGGCTCTATAATTTCTGTAGTGGGTAAATCCACTGTAGAGATTATGTAGCCTTTTTGAGTGTATACAAAAAATCCCA
>NZ_JBIMJQ010000035.1:0-15768 GCF_043674215.1 Streptococcus sp. A22 | reverse complement strand
AACTCTATTATACTACTTTACATATGAAAAAGCCGTTAGAAATACAATTCTAACGACTTTGTCTTCAGTCTGAAACGGATAGCGCACCAAATATGGTGCGCTATCCGTTTTTTATGGTATAATGAAAGCAAATATGAGGAGGTCTTTGCTAACCCAGTCTAACCTAGTAAAGTTTGTTAATTAATAATGATTAAGGCATAGCAATTAGATTTTTTAAATAAACTAATCGCTATGCCTTGTTTTGTCTTTTTAAGTAGTTAAAACTGTTATAGTAGGTTATTAAGATATATTTTTTTGAAAACTTTTCAATAACTTAACTAAGTTTAATTCAGTTAAGTTTTTTTCATTTTCTTGACTATTATAGTCAGGATTTTTTTGTTTCGCCTTTTTAAAGTACAAATTCAAATCTTTTTTGAAACAACTAGTTGCTTCATTATCTCTTCTGTTGAAAAATTACTATTTATTAAGTTGTGAGTCTTTTCCAATTCTATTCTATCATCATAAATTACTATATTATTTTTAAACCTATCTAAAGGATATTTTTCGAGACCAGATATTGAAGAAAAAACTTTCAGCAATTGGTATTTTAAAGAATTTTTGTACAAACAGTGGTAAAAAATAGTGTCAGAATAACCACATTCAAAATTTTCTAAATCAGGGGAGGGCACTAGACAATTTCCCTGATCTAAATATAAAGCCATAAAGTCGAAAATTGTAATGTGTCGATAACGAAGTTGTACTAATTGCCAATCAACATTGGTTTGGTATTGATTTAAACTATAAGGCATATATAAGTATGATTCAAAGGTGCATTGGAGAAGAAAAATATGGTCGATTGAAGTGTGCGTGCTGAAATTGATACAAATTATTGTTATAGTGTCATTAATGGGCTGTTTTAAAAATATGAAAAAATAATCATAAAAAACTTGTAAAAATATAATTTTTATGGTAAAATGAATGCATTAAAGTTAAAGGAGACAAAACTATGTCTGGACAAATTCGTGTATCCCCAGAAACGCTACAATCTCGTGCTCGTGAATACGGAAAAGCGTCAAATGATATTAATACTATTTTGAACAATCTTCAACGTCTTCAAGACACACTTCGTACTGAGTGGGAAGGTGCAGCATTCCAAGGTTTTGACAACCAGTTTAATGAATTAAAACCTAAAGTTCAAAACTTTGCAGAATTGATGCAACAAATCAATACACAGCTCGACAAGACAGCTCAAGCAATGCAACAAAATGACCAAGATTTGTCTCGCAATTTCGGTCTTCAATAATAAAACATCTGGTAAGGTTGGGGTGGAATCCTCAACCTTTTTATATTGGAATTAAGGAGATAATATGAATCGTAAAACATTGATGGCAAGTGGAATTGTCTTATTATTAATGGCGACACTAATAACATTCTTTGCGGTTATTAAGCCAAATTCATTAAGTACAACCTCGTCGGATAATGTTGTTCAAAATACTACGCTTAAAATTGCAGCAGTAAATGAGGATATAGGTACAACCTATAATGGACAAGTGCTCAATATGGGGACTATCCTTCTACACTCCTTTGATTTAAATACAAACTACGAAGTAGAAGTTGTATCAAGAGCAATTGCTGAAAGAGGATTAGAAAATGATGCATATCAATTGATGATTGTTCTACCAAGCAAATTCTCAGAAGAGGCTCTCGCCTTGGAACAGTCTGCTCCAAAGCAAGCAAATTTTCAATATCAAATAACATCAGATGAACAGCTAACTGTAAAGCAAGCCGAGCAAGCTGTAGTAGATTTCAAAAGTTTATTCAATAAAGATTTAATAAATATCTATTTTGCAAGCATCATTGGAAATTTACAAACAGCTCAAGCTCAGGTTAATGAAGTTGTTTCAAATGAAGGGAAAGCTTTAAACTCATACAATACGCTATTGGTTGATCCGCTGGTTCGTTATTCTAAACAGTTTACGGGCTTGGCGACTTCTCCTACAGATTTATTATCAACCTTCTCTGCATTTAACAAGGATTTGTCAAACTCAAATGATGCATTTACTTCTATCATCAATGTAGACAAATCATATGAGACTGAATTAGAACAGATTAAATCGTTCCAAGAAGCTTGGCAAACGTCCATTCTTACAAGAGAGGAAAATCTTCATGCTTTTGAAGAGCAAATCTCAAAGTTAAATGTTGATGAAAATTTAACCAGTCTCAATCAAATTAATGATCATATTGCGACAAACCTTAATGAACCAGCTGTATGGAAAGAAACCTCTGATAGAGTAAATGCCTATAATGAGGATATTACAACACTTTTGACTCAATTGAAAGAGTTAAATACTACAATTGATACTACCTTATCAAACTACGATTCCAAAATATCTGAAGCTGTTGAGAGTTCTCTAGCTGACAACAGTTCTGCTTTATCTAGTGCCAATCAAACATTAGGGAGCTACATTACAGCTCTGAATAAAAGTATGTCTGAACAGATCATTGCCAAGTGGCCGAGCAGAATGTATAGTGATGAGTCACTCGATGGATTGTCCTTATCGAATTCAGATAAACAGCACTTGAAGAATGTTAATTCTTTTATGGTTTGGTATGCGAACAAAGAAAAGTTACCATTACCAGAAATTGTCTCAGCGACATATGAATCTGAGGCGTTGAATCATATAAGAAATCAGATTGTATCACAGGTTGAACAACGTCGTGAACTGGCTTTGCCAACTCTAGAAGGAACGCTAAAGACTGTTGATATTCACGTTCCAAGTGGTTTTCAATTATTTGTAGAAGGGTTCAATCCCGTAAAAGTTAGTGATACCCACTATCAATTATCTTTTTCAAGTACGAACGATACACCAGCGAAGTTTTTCTATTCTCTAGCTGTCACAGATCAAAGTAAACTTTCAATACTAACACCTACCGTTGTTTCCTTCTCGTTCACAACAGAAGAGGAAGTAGAGGTTGTCAAACCAGGAGAACCAAAAGAAATTAGTAGAGAAACACAGGTAGAATCTACACCAGTACCAGCAACAGAAACGACATCTGCAACTACAACTAGTGAGACAGAGGCGACGGAAACAGAGGTGACTGAAACAGAGACGACAGAAACCACCGCTCCAACAACTGCTTCAAATACAACAAAAACTGTCACTATCACGTTGGCGAATGAGACTGAAAAGAAAATGGTACAGCGACGTTATGAAGTGACAGACTCGATATCAAATTGGAGTTATGATCCGACGTCAATGACGAGCGAAATTTACAAAGATGTTCAAGAGTATCTGCAACTTTCCGGGGTAGTGACAGCTTATTATGGATTGAATTTAACCCAAGGTAGTTATTTATCGACAACATTTACACCGCTAGAAGGGTCTCTGGCTTCTTTAGCTAACAGTGATGATTTGAAATCAATCGTTACTAACCTCATAAAAACCACAACTGTTGAGGCATTTAGGGATGATTTAAAAATTTCTGACGAAGAATTGAATGAGATTGAAAGTCGCTTAGCGGAGGTTGACTCCTTATTGGCTTCAATTGAAGGGCTTCGAACATCAACTACGGATTTAATATCACAAACGGGAAGTTTGATTGAAGAAACGTCAATTATTCAGAAAACACTTCAAGATAAGCCAGCATTTACTGATACAGAAAAACGAGAGAATACGGATATCGTCACTGTAAGTATGGATATGAATTCTGATCTGACTGAATTGATGGCTGCAAGCCAAAGTCTCATGGAAAAAACAAAGTCCAATCAGGCAGTTGCAGAGACAATTGAAAGCAGCATGCAACAACTCTCAACGGACGTGACAACACTAGAGACTGATGGTGAATCATTGAACACTCGTGTTAATGAATTACAAGAAATTATGGCAGGTCAGTATGGGACCAATGAAGAGTTTCTTCAACAATTTTCAACTGTATTAAGCAATACAAAGACAGGTAATCAGAAAAATCAAGCTGTTTATGACTACCTCTCAAATCCTGTAGATGCCTCCAAAATTGAAAATGTATTGACGGTTGCATCTAGTTCAACAAGCGGGGAAACACGTCAGGATGATCGAACCAGCTTAATGCTTATTCTGATTGGGTATCTGATTAGTCTTGCCATTGCATATCTTTTACAACATTCGGATATCCAAGGATTGCAGGAACGATTTAAGTTGACTCAACGCCTGTCTTGGAAAAATGCGACAGGTCCCGTTCTATTCCTCTCTATTTCATCTTTCTTGTCAGGTGCTATTCTTGCACTGGTTTCAGGTTATAAATTAGATTTTTCAATCGGTCAGACAAGCCTCTTTATCTTTTTAATGACTCTTATTGTCATAAATATGACTTATGGTGTCAATTTGTTATTAGCGAAATTGAAAAGTTTTGGCTTCGTAATCGGCGTAGCACTGATAATGCTTTACCTGAGTACAGCAACTCAACTATTTGATACATATTATGTATATTCAACGAAGTTTCTTGCGTCATTCTCCCCATTAAATTATCTGGAATTAATGATACGTAATTATATTAATCAACAAGGGGAACTTTCTATATCTGTTAGTCTTTTGGTTGCTTTAGCATTATGCTTAACCGGGGTGACAGTTTTGCTTTATCGAAAAGTTTCAAAGGAGTCTTAAGATGATAAAAAGGCTAGTTTGTGGGTTGGTTTACCTGTCATTTCTTGGAGGGCAGCTGGTTTATGCAAATGATGGTTCATTGCAAATAGATGCTAATTTAACGACTACTGCTGAAAAATCTGAAATTAGTTATATCGAACAGGAGAGCGACTTGGCAAAATTGTTTCAATCAGAAACAGAAAAATCTATTTCTGAAGTGCAAGAGGAAGCTGAGCAGTCTTATCGATTAGATAAGGAGGGTCTCTTTTTACATGATATCCAGACAGATAGTGTCATTGAGACCTACCAGCCCCTATTGTTTACTTCTAAGACGATGGTACATCGCAATGATAGCTATGGAGTGTCCCTGACCGAGAAAAAAACGGGATTATCTTTACAGATGCTTCTAATAATCGTCTTGGGAATGATAGTGACCTTGTACTCATTGTTTCGTAATAAACTAAAAGGAAAGCAGTAAGATGAAAAAGTATCGATTATTTATCAGTATTTTAGCAACACTAATGATTTTAATTTTAGGAGGGTGTGGTATGACTTCTCAGAAAGAAACATTGAAGGAAGAGAGACAAATTGCAAAAAAGATAGCTAAAGATTTTTCGTCAAAATATTTGGCGCCAGATAAAAATGAAATCACAACGATTACCTTTTATCAGGAACCGGTCGTTTCAAACGATGCAACTGGAAATGTTACATATAAATTTTACATAAATGATAATAGTGAATGGAAAGTCGGAGCTTCTGTTAAGGAACAGACCGATGAGATATGGGCTTATGGAAGTGATTATATTGACCTTGTCCATTCTGAACAAATTCTTCAAAATGATGATTTGACTATTAAACTTTGGGAGCAAAAGTAAATGTTAACAACAACTCAAGACAGTAAGATTCTATCAAATGTTTCCTATTGGATAGATACGAATAAATCTGACAAACCGTTTAGCCCTTTAAAAGGTGAGATATTAGATACTAGAGATATCAGAGGATTATCACAGAACTTCCAAGTCCTCCAAGTTGAAGACAATCAGGCTAACGGCATGCAGGCCATGGCAGTTGCTCCAGTGGTTAACTGTGATTAGGAGATATAAAATGAAAAAACGAAGAATTTTTATTAGTTTAGTAGTCGCAATCACAATTTTAATATTAGGAGGATGTGTAATGACTGAGAGTAATAAAGAAGTGAAGTACAAAGAAGAGCAGGATAGAATGGTGGAGTATTTGGCTCAGAATTATGAAGGTGTTGAAAAAATTGAGTTTATAAATTTTGAAAAGAATAATACTACAGATACATGGAGTAGTGATGCGATTGTTAATGACATTTATTATATAACCTTTAGCCTTAATGGATTCGGGGGAGAAATAGATGTAACTGAACATATTTCTAGAAGTAAAGGAAAAGAGTTACATCTGAAAAATGGGGAGGAAGATATAAATACTTCAAAAATACAGAAAGTTTATTTTGAGGAATAGAGAATGATAACACATAAAGATTATAATAGGATTGCTGACAAGGTTTATGCGGTAGATATTGGCAAAGAGGCTTTTCCAATTGAAAAAGGAGATAAAATTTTAGGGAAAAAATACAAAGTCCTCGCTGTAGAAGACAACACTGTCAACGGTATGCAGGCTATGGCTGTAGCGCCTGTGGTAGATGGTAAAGTAGATACCACACAGATTACCATCGCCTATGCGGGGACGAATTTTGGAGATGGAAAAGACCTTCAGACAGATGTGAATAGTGTCATTCTCGGACTTAATATATACACTTCGAGTATACCCGTAGGCATGACTTCAGTTAATACAACGGCTCAAAGTCAGGTTGATAGCGCCTTAGCCTTTGCGGATAAGATTCAAAAGCAGTATCCTCAAGCAAACATCGGAACGACTGGGCATTCCTTAGGGGGCTATCTGGGTCAACTTGTCGCCATCAAAAATCAATGGGCTGCGACAACCTTTAATGCCCCAAACCCTTCGAATATGCTAACTAAGGATGAAATAGCCTGGGCTAAAGCAAATACTGACATATTGGTTAGCTATCGCAATGAAAAAGATTGGATAGGAAACTATGGAGGCGATCCACTTGGAATTGCACGTGCTATTGCCCCTTACAAAGAAAATGATATTGAGGGACTTGATTCTTTGCATCATCATGGGCTCTCTACTTGGCAGTTTGATAAGCATGGCAACTTGGTGGACAAGTACGGGCTAGTAGTGGATAAGAAAAATTATTATGCAGAGGTGGATATTAATTCTGATGGGGTAGAAGATATTACTTTGTCAGCGACTAATACGACCCCTCGTAATCTATTTCTATCAAGTAGTGGTATTGGTCTATCTGGTAGTCAGAGGATCGAGATTAGTCCTGACACACTAAGGATGTTATCAAGCAATCTCAATCTGTTAGCTCTGACAGAAATTCCAGCTATGATTAAAGCTTGCCAACTTTGCCAAGAGAAAAACGAAAAAATAAAAGGTGACTTTGAAACTCGTAAGCAAAAAGTGGAGGAAAGCATTGTCCAACGCTTCAAAGAGACCCGGTTAACAGAGGTGTTTTATAGGATGCATGAGTCGGTGGGTCAACTGGTTTCAAAACGCTCGATTTTTGAACAGCTAGCCTCTCCAAAAATGTTGCGCAATACTATTCCACACCCGGCATATTTTAGCTCAGGAGCTTATTTAGAATTATCTTCTTATAATAGCACCTTGAGTCACCTTAGCTCTTATAGTCAGACATTGTCCCAACAAGCCTCTTCGGAACAGTCTAGTGGTTTTATCTTGATTAACCCAACACCAAGTGTTTTGAAATCATCAGATATTCTAGAAGAAACGGCTAAGAACCTCAAAAAGAAAAGTGAAATAATCTTTGAAGGAACAGGTCTTCGTGAAGGGAAAAAAGATGGGATTAGTGAATCCTTAACGGAGGTTTTGAACATCGAACAAGCCAATCTGGCTCAGCTAAGCTTGGCTGTAGAGAACGTTTCCCGAATGACGCTGAGTCTTGCTGACCATTTCCAAACTATGGATGACTGGCTAGGTAGTCAGATACAATCAGGGGGCAGTCTTGAGGGGTTAACCATTCAAAATGTTCCAAGGTCCTATCAAGCATATCTTGAAGAAACGGGTATTTTTGATGATGTCAAGGATGTCTTACAAGCATTTGATGAACAAGTCGAACGAAAAAGTGCTACATATGCAAAGGATGTGTCAACTGGATTTTCAACAGCTTTTCAATCCGTTCAGTCCTCGCTTGAAAGATGGTCAAATCAGTTAGAGAACTTTAATCAGTCGGTTTCGTCAATAAAAAGTTCATTTGAAGTAGATATTTATATTGATAGGAAGACCAAGGTAGACAAAGGGTTCAAGATGAAGAGGGAGTACTGGGGAAATCTCTCTAGGTTATATGATTCCAATTTAAAGTCATCGATTAGGACGGCAAACAAAGAAATCAAACCGTTAACTGAAAAATTAGTATCGGCATTGGAGATAACCAAAACAGCTCAGAGCGATCTACAAAACATGAAGCCTCAGTTGAAAGCAATCATCGAAGAAGGGGTCTACGTTGCCTTTGATTTGGATGAAATTGTAGCCAGTCAAAAAGTCATCCAGCAACAAACTGCTAGAATTGGACAAGAATTGTCTTACGTCATTGATACCTTAACTTCTCAAATGTCCGGTGAAGCCATCTCAACACTTTCACTTCAATTAAGTCAAGTTCGAACATTAACTGGTTTTTTCAATCAACTAGTTGGAGAATGTTTTGGAAATCAAGATAGCACTCTTCCAAGTATGCCTAGTGGCGTCATTAGTCCACAGGCAAGAAACTTTTCTTTAAATCCTTCATGATAGGGAGAAACCAAAATAGTTTCTCCTATTATTTTTTCTACTGAAGGTATATTTTTGATAAGTTCATGATATAATAAATAGTGAAATTAATTTAGGAGGAGTGGCTTTTTATGAATGAGTTTATCATGATTAGCTTAAATTGTAATCCTTTTGTGTCACAAGAACTGGACTTACGTGTACCAACTCATTTGACATTGAAAGAACTCTTACAGATTGTATCAGAAGCTTATAATTTAGGATTTGAATTAATCAATCCCAGTGCTAGAGATCATCAGTCTGGTCAAATACTAACAAGTACGAGTCGGTTAGAACTACTAAAAGACGGAGTATTACTACAATTGGAAACTTTATAAGATGGAGACAGGTATGGAAACACAAAAACGTGAATTAGTTGTTGAGGATGTGAAAGGAAATCGTGAGGTTGCATATGCCTTATTGACTGCTCATCATCCTCTTTTTGTTACTCAAAAAGTAGCTGAAGAAGAAAGTCGGTTGATTATTGAAAGTGAATTGACAGAGGAGTTGTATGATTGGTCTTTGCTGGAAGGCATGAATGCACAAGAAAAATTGCGTCATTTACTGAATATTGGGGAGCTTTACAGTGACTTAGAAGATTCCATTTACACTTACGAATTATCACCAGACAGTCTTGTATTTTCACGCAATGCGGAGCCTCGTTTCATCTTTAGAGGGATAAAAGAACAGCTCCCTCCCTATGAAGCTGTTACAGATACTGCCTTTCTAACTTCCTTTAAAGCTATGATTGTCTCTTTGATGGACAAAAAAGCGACTTATGATCAATTAATGGCAGGTAAACTACCATTTTATAAGGGAAATCTTTTCTGTGAATCGATTGTTCAGGCAGAATCTCTTCAGGAAGTTCAGGAAGTATTACTAGAAAAATACAACATTGAAAAGCAAGACATCACGGACAACTTTTCACTTATTAGAAATAAGTATATTTCTCGATTAAAATACATAACTGCTTTAGTTTCTATTGCTACGATAGTATCCCTTGCAGGAATCCTCTATTTCTTACTGTTTGCGATGCCACGTCAAGAAATGATATCCTCTCTCAGATTGGCGTTTATCAATAAGGACTATTCTGGAGTTGTGACGGTGATAAAGGATGCGGACTCTAAATCTCTTAGTCAAGATGATAAGTTTATTAGTGCCTATTCCGTTATCATGACAGAGCCCTTGACGGAAGAGCAAAAATCTGAATTGAGTAAGATTTCCACTCAATCAAATGAAGATTATTTACGGTATTGGATTTTGATTGGTCAAGCAAAAATTGATGAAGCAATGGATATTGCAAGTTATTTAGATGACCCTCAGTTAATGATGTATGGCTTGACGAAGAAAATTGATGAGGTGCAACGTGACTCAGAATTATCTGCTGAGAAACGTACAGAACAATTAAATAGCTATAAGAGTAAGTTAGAAGAATTGAAGAAAACCTATTTGACTCCTGAAACGGATACTCAAGCATTAACAGAATCGGAATAAAAGGAGAAGAAGATGCACTATTTAATCTATGAACAATCCGTTTATACCCTTTATCCGGAGAGGAGTTATCAACTTGGTATAGATGCTGAAATTGTTATCCCTACTAAGGATGAAATTGTATTAACTGTTGACCACGAGGGGGTTCATTTACTAGGACAATACTATACAAGTGGACGGCATGATATTTGCTTAACAGATGGGCTTCAAATAACGCTCCTATCGTTTGAAGAAACCAAATACTATCTGCTAGATGACAAGACCTTTCATTTATCTGGGAAACTGGATGCCCTTCTTTCTCTTGACGGATTTAATGGAGAAATGGTTGTAACAACAGAGGAGAATAAGCGGTATCTCCAAAGTACAATTCCTTTTTACATAAATGGTCAATTTGTAACTGGTAAACATCACATTCAGGATTATGATGAATTACTTTTTGAGCAAGGACTGGTACTTCGTTTTCAAAAGCAAGTATTACTAGTGCAGACGCTATTTACAATAAAAACCAAACTGGTTGAATTAGCGGAAGTGACAGTAGAGGATCGAACCAGTGATTTTCACCGTTCACCAAGGATTATTTTACGTGAGCCAGAAGGAAAAGTTACAATTGCTTCGGCGCCAACAGATGATGAAGGAAAAAAACAATCTCTCATTAAATTGTTGTTAACTCCTTTGGCGATGATTGTATTTACAGGTCTGACTTATCTCTTTTCATCGGGTGGAGGAATGGTCATTATGATGATGGGGATGTCTTTGGTTACTATAGGGACATCCATTCATTCCTATTTTTCAGATAGAAAATCCCATAAAGAAACTCAGAATAAAAAGATAAAAGAGTATATGGAGTATTTGGACACCAAATATGAAGATTTGGCACAATACCGCGGTGAACAAAAAGAAGCTCTTTTTTATCACAATCCAGATACATCAACGATACTTCAGATGGCTGAGAAAACAGACCGTCGAATTTATGAGAAAACACCTTTCCATTTCGACTTTTTGAGTTATCGTATTGGACTTGGTGATGTGCCTGCTAGTTTTCAAGTTGACTATGCAGACTCAGAGTTAACAAAATATAACGAAGAGACTGGTCAGAAAGTTCGAGAATTACTTAGCTACTATCGCTTAACAGAAGACGTTCCTATAACAACGACAATTTCAAGTCCAATTGGTTATATTGGTACCCGTCGTGTCGTGATTGAGCAAGTTCAGCAATTAATGATGCAAATAGCAACTTTCCAAAGTTATCATGATGTTCAGTTTATTCCGATTTTTCGAGAGGAGGAATTGTCATTATGGAATTGGAGTCGTTGGTTGCCTCATACAAAGATAAAAGCGCTGAATAGTAGAGGATTTGTCTATAGCCAGCGGACTCGTGACCAGTTATTGACCTCACTATATCAAATCATAAAGGAACGAAAACTAGATAGTGAGCAGGATAAGGGGAAAGAAAAAGTATATACACCGAGATATATCTTATTGATTACAGACTTGAGCCTCATGCTCGACCATAATATTATGGAATATATCAACGAAGATCTTTCAGATCTCGGTATTCACTATATCTTTGTAGAAGAAGTGATTGAAAGTTTGCCTGAACATGTCAAAACGGTTGTTGACTTCCGAGGTGATAAAAAAGGTACTTTGTTGCTTCAAGATGGTGTCTATGTCAATAAAATCTTCACCCCCCATCCTGCAATTGCTTTGTCAGAAAAGGATAACTTTGCTCGTCATATGGCAGCAATAAATCATGTTCAAACCTTGCGTAATTCGATTCCAAATAGTATCACTTTCCTGGAAATGTATGGAGTGAGTCGCGTAGAAGAATTGAATCTATTGAAACGCTGGGAGGAAAATGAAACATACCAAACGATGGCAGTTCCACTAGGTGTTCGAGGTCGAGATGATATTCTCTACCTCAACCTTCATGAAAAGGCACATGGACCTCATGGTCTCATTGCTGGTACAACAGGTTCTGGGAAATCAGAACTTGTACAATCTTATATCTTATCTTTGGCTGTAAACTATCACCCATATGAAGTAGCCTTTCTGTTAATTGACTACAAGGGTGGAGGAATGGCTAATCTCTTTGCGGACTTGCCACACGTCGTTGGTACCATTACAAACTTAGATGGTAACCAAGCCAATCGAGCACTTGTTTCGATTAAGGCAGAACTTAAGAAACGTCAACGAATTTTTCTTGAAAATGACGTCAATCACATTAATCAGTATACCAAGCTCTTTAAAGAAGGTAAGGTTAAAGAACCACTCCCTCATCTATTGATCATTAGTGATGAGTTTGCGGAATTGAAGGCGAATCAACCAGAATTTATGGATGAGTTGGTTTCTACAGCCCGCATTGGTCGTTCTCTTGGGGTAAAACTGATTCTTGCGACACAAAAACCAAGTGGGGTTGTAAATGATCAAATTTGGTCCAACTCCAAGTTTAAAATTGCTCTTAAGGTACAAGATGTAGCGGACTCACGAGAAGTTATTAAGACCCCAGATGCGGCAGAGATTACTCAAACTGGTCGGGCTTACTTGCAAGTGGGGAACAATGAAATTTATGAACTGTTCCAAAGTGCTTGGTCTGGAGCTGACTATAATCCAGAAGGTAGAAATAGTGTCCAACGTGATATGACAGTCTACGAAATCACAGATAGCGGCCAGTACAATGCCATCAATAAAGACTTGAGTGGACTAAACAAACAAAAAGAGACCAAGGCTGTTCCGACAGAATTGGATGCCATTGTGGAAGAAGCGCATGAACTGTTTGAGGGTCTCCATATTCCGAAAGTAGCTAGTCCGTGGTTACCACCATTAGCGGAAAAAGTTTATGCCAAAGATTTGGCTTCTGTAAACTTCAAGGACTACTGGGGAACTTCAGACAATCTTCAATCCATCTTAGTGGGCTATCAAGATATCCCAGAGCGTCAAGAACAATCACCGCTCTACTTTGATATGGAGCAACGAGGACACATTCTATTAGTCTCTAGCCCAGGCTTCGGGAAATCAACCTTCCTACAAAACTTTGCGGTAGATGTCATGCGAAAACAAACGCCAGCACAGGTCCACTTCTATCTCTATGATTTTGGGACTAGTGGCTTGATTTCGCTATCAGATTTCCCACATGTGGCAGACTATTTTGCTTTGGATGAGACAGAGAAAATCATGAAATCTCTTCGCTTCTTGATGAAAGAAGTGAAAGCTCGTAAGCGCGCCTTGTCTAAAGCCAAGGCAACGAACTTGAGTCAGTATAATCAGCTTTCAGAAGATAGTTTTCCTACTATCTTTATCGAGATTGATGGCTTTGATAGTGTCATGGATGCACCGTTCTCAGATGCCTTCTATGATGTCTTAAATGTTATTGCTCGTGATGGCGCGTCACTTGGTATCTATCTAATTGTGACCCTATCTCGCCTCAATGCCATGCGTTTGCAGCTACAATCAAACTTCAAGACCAAACTTTCTCTTTTCTTATTTGATTCGAGTGATTTGTCTGGTGTTGTTGGTCGCTCCAATATTCCACTGGACGAAATCAAGGGACGAGCTATTGCCAAGTTTGATGAGATTGTCCAATTCCAAATGGTACTACCTTATAGTAGTGAACACTATACAGATTACATTAAGGAAGTTAAGACGGAAGTTGAGGCAATGAGCGCAGCCTATAGTGGACCATTTCCAGCTGGTATACCAATGTTGCCAGAAAAGGTTACCAAGGAGGTTATGGCAGATAGCTTAGCGATGAGTCAAGACTTTGTTTTGGGACTTGAGAGGGAGGCTGTTGAGCCAGCTATCTTGAGTTTTGAACGTCCAATCCTTATGGCTTCAGATAGCCCTGCTTTTGTGAACAATTACTACAAATTGCTGGAATATCATTTGAACCGCTTATCTGGCGTTTACAATACGGTAATTCTGGATTCTAGTCAGCGGTTATCAACAAACTTCTTTGAAGGAGTCCAACGCTTTGATAGCTCTTTGGAAGTTGAAAATGTGATGAAAGCTATTATTGATGACTTCAAGAAACGCCTATCTAATCCAAGTCCAGATTATCCGAAGTGGTTGATTTTGATTCCAGATGTGGCAGCGACAGCTATGGCATCTGGCTTGAGCGAAGCAGACTTCAAACAGTTACTGGTCGAAGGTAGCCAGCATGGTGTGACCTTATTGTTGATTGGTACTTATCAAGACTTGGTATCAAATACCTACGATACTTTTGTCAAATTGGCTAATCAAATGGTGGAACAAGTATTCCTTGGCATGCGAATCAGTGATCAGAACCATACACGCTATCCATATATTAATAACGAACCAGCTCTGAGACCAAATCAAGGCTATATCTTACACCCAGAAGGGTATGAGTTTATACAATTATTAGAACTATAGAGAGGACAGAAGATGTCAGAAATTACAATGTTACCACTAGGAAGTGTCGTTATTTTAAAAGGGAATACCAAAAAAATGATGATTATTTCTCGTGTCATTGCGGCACCAGTCAAAGGTGAAGTCTATCGTTTTGATTATGGTGCTTGTCTCTATCCTGAAGGATTGATGGGGGATAGTCTCATCTACTTTAACCATGAAGATATCTTAAAGGTTGTTCAGGAGGGATATACGGATGATGATAACGAGATAATGTTAGAAAATATTGCTAATATTTTAGCTACAACGGATATTCCTAAAGGAGATGTTGCTACACTAAATGAGGTCAATGGCATCGGAGGATAAGAATGGGTAAAGTTGATTATAACCAAGTTTATCAGCTTCAGGGGCAAGTCAATAGGCATCGTTCGAGCATTTCATCCGCAAAAACCACGATTGCTTCAATTGATGATAAACTGCAGAGGCTTCGCTCAGTAAAAAAATCAATCGGTAATATTCAGAGCGATGTTAATGATATTAAAGTATCTGTCATGTTGAAAAAAGATCAACCAGATTGGAAAGGCCAGAAAAAGAATGATTTCCAAAAAAGTTGGAATGACTTTTCAGGAAGTTATAGAAATTTTCAAACAGAAATGAATACCTATTATGACGCTATTTGTGATGAAATTACACGATTAGAGAATCAAAAGAATGAGCAAAATGGGATTATTGGCTGGTGTCAAAGTCAAATCAATAACCTTAGTAATGCGATAGAGAAGCTATTCCATACGAAAGAGGGGTGAAATTCATGTTCGGAACGATACAGTTATCAAATGTTGCGTTTGGAAGTCATGTGATTAGCCTTACTTCCGCAAAAGAAAGTCTTGCAGGTGTCAGTAGCACGTTGCCAGAAACGACATCAGACTCTAAAGTGATGAAGCTTTATCAGGAACAGTTCAAGGAGCTGTCAGCTCTTGTCATAACCTACGCTTCGCTTTTGGAAACGGATATTGCTTTGATTTCACAAACAGGTCAGGAACTGGTTCACACAGATAATGTTCTTGGACATGCTTTGTTTTCAGGATTAAATTAGGAGGGGATGATGGGCTATAAAATCAAATTCGACGATATCACCTCTCTCCAGATTAGCACCCAGACAACCATTGGTTCATGGGGTGAGTCTGTTTCTAGTCTGAACACAGCTATGTCAGGTTTCATCAACGACCCTAACCTCCAAGGTCAAGCAGTTACGAGTATTCGGACTTATCTGAGCGAAGTTCACGGCACGTTCTTGCAGACATTAATCAATCTGATGAATGATTACTCCGCTAGTCTCTTGCTTTATAAGGATGGTTATTATAACATAGACAGCAACAACCATGCAGAGTTGCCAGAGAATACTTTTACGACGTTACAGTCTGACTTGAAGACGTCACGAGATCAT
>NZ_JBIMJQ010000034.1:0-15852 GCF_043674215.1 Streptococcus sp. A22 | reverse complement strand
CTATCCCAAAAAATGTTTGGGCTACAAGTCACCGAGAGAATTTCTTATAGGTGGCTAACTCGGAATTGAAATTTGCCCTACTTCATTTAAATCATCAAAACTCAGTACCTTAACAGTATAATCTTCTTTGTTTACGATTGAAGTATAGAGATATTTCAAGTTTGTTTCATTTTCAGGATCATAGAATAAATAGGCTCCCTCCGTATGGTCCAACAAGAACTGGTTAATCAGCTTAAATTGCCCAGGATTTTCATAGCGAACATAGAGGTATTTAACAAAATCCACCTGCTTAAATCGGGCTAGCTTGACTTGGTTAGCTTCGTTCCAATTCTCTCCATGGCTTTCAAAGGAAAAAATGGTAGCCATCTGAAAGTCATAGCCTTCCTGCCTCAAATCCAACAAAACTTCCAAACACCAATACTCAAAACCCAGATTTCCAGTCAGAATAAACCACTCTACCCCATCATTTTCTAAAAACTTGATCAGGTCTCTGCGAATAGCCTCTTTGATGATGACTAATTTTGTATCCTTATCTGAAAAAATTCCCAAATCAGTATGACGATAGCCTGTTACTAAAAGGCTCTTGATGTGCATTTCTTGTACTCTTTTCCCTAATTATGGTATAATATGCTGATATTATTTTATCAGTAAGGAGTTCTATGGTCAATTATCCTCATCAGATAAATAGGAAAATCACTAGAACAAAAAAAGATTCTGCAAAGGAAACGGTTAATTTTGCCAATCGTGGGATGTCCTTTGAAGCTGCTATCAATGAGAGCAATGCTTACTACCTTTCACATGGAATTGCGGTCATTCATAAGAAACCAACACCTGTCCAGATTGTCAAGGTAGACTACCCAAAACGAAGTCGGGCCAAAATTGTCGAAGCTTATTTCAGACAGGCCTCAACAACGGACTATTCCGGCGTTTTCAAGGGACATTACATTGACTTTGAAGCCAAGGAAACCCGTCAGAAGACCTCCATGCCCATGAAAAACTTTCATGCCCACCAGTTGGAACATATGCAGGAAGTTGTCAAGCAAGGCGGTATCTGCTTTGTCCTTCTACACTTTTCAGAATTAAAAGAATCTTACTTACTCCCGGCAAAAGAGCTGATAGATTACTATCAAGCTGTTCAGGGCAATAAATCCATGCCCTTGCACTATGTTCGCGAGCATGGCTATGCCTTTCAGTTAGGGACCCATCCCAGCGTCCCCTATCTGACCATTGTCGAAGAAAAACTATTAGGTGGTGACTCAGTTGAAAAATCCAACCCTTAAGAAAGCACTCTTGCTTATCACAAACGTCGGAATTATCGCATTCTTAACAACGGTAATTATCGGTGGTCTTGTGACCCTATTCTTTATCTTTACAGCTCCTAAACTGACAGAAGACTCTCTTACTGCGACCGTGTCGAGTAAGATTTATGACAAGGACGGGGCTCTAATTGCAGACTTGGGGGCAGAAAAACGTTCCAATGCTACTACTGCTGAAATTCCGACCGACTTGGTCAACGCTATCGTAGCCATTGAAGACCAGCGTTACTTCAACCACCGCGGTGTAGACGTCATTCGTATCGCTGGCTCCTTCCTCAATAATCTACGAGGAGGACGTCTTCAAGGGGGGTCGACACTGGATCAGCAGTTGATTAAGTTGACCTACTTCTCAACATCTGCCCAGGACCAAAATATTAAGCGGAAAATCCAAGAAGCCTGGATGGCTCTACAGTTGGAAAGACGAAATACCAAGCAGGAAATTTTGACGTACTACATCAATAAAGTGTATATGTCAAACGGAAACTATGGTATGAAGACGGCTGCCAAGACCTTCTACGGAAAAGAACTCAATCAATTGACCCTTCCTCAATTGGCTCTACTGGCAGGTATGCCCCAGGCTCCTAACCAATACGACCCCTACACTCAGCCAGAAACTGCAAAAGCACGTCGGGACTTGGTTCTAGGAGAAATGTTAGAAGAAAAATACATTACGGCTGAACAGCACGAGCAGGCAGTCCTATCACCGGTGACAGACGGTCTCCAGCCCCTGTCAAATGCACCCGCCTATCCAGCCTACATGGACAACTACCTGAAAGAGGTTATCAATGAAGTCGAAGAAAAAACCGGCTACAATCTCTTAACCACAGGTATGGAGGTCTACACCAACGTTGACTCAGCTGCCCAACAACAGCTCTGGAATATCTATAACACAGACATGTACGTGGCCTATCCAGATCCAACCTTCCAGGTAGCTTCAACTGTTATCGATGTTACCAACGGACACGTCGTTGCCCAGCTCGGCGGGCGTAATCAAAACAGTAATTCTTCATTCGGTACCAACCAAGCCGTTGAAACCAACCGCGACTTTGGTTCTACTATGAAGCCAATTACAGACTACGCACCTGCTATTGAAGAGGGTATTTATAAATCGACTGCTGACACTATATTGGATGCGCCTTATAATTATCCCGGCACTACCACTCCAGTCAATAACTGGGATAATGCTTACTTCGGCAATGTGACCCTCAAAACAGCCATCCAATCTTCTCGTAATACCACTGCCATCAAGGCACTACAGGCTGTTGGTTTTGAAAATTCATTAAAATTCTTGAACAAGCTCGGTATCGACTACCCAGAAATGTTCTATTCTAATGCTATTTCCAGCAACACATCCAATCCTGATAAAAAATACGGTGCTAGTAGTGAAAAAATGGCCGCAGCCTTTGCTGCCTTTGCTAACGGTGGTACCTACTACAAACCACAGTATGTCAACAAGATTGTCTACACCGACGGAACAACTACTGAGTTTGAACCTGAAGGCAGTCGTGCAATGAGCCCTGAAACAGCCTACATGATGGTCGATATGTTGAAGAGCGTATTGACATCTGGCCCAGGTACTAATGCTGCCATCTATGGCATTCCTCAAGCTGGTAAAACCGGTACTTCCAACTACCCAGACGATGAGATGAAGGAAATCATTGCCTCTACTCCTGGAGCAAGTTATAGTAGTATAGTTGTTCCTGACGAGAACTTCGTTGGCTTCTCTACTAAATACTCTATGGCTGTCTGGACAGGATACAGCAATCGTAAGATTCCAGTATTGGATAGTGGCATGCGTGTCGCAACCGATGTCTATCGGAATATGATGACTTATCTAAATCCTGTTGGAACTGCAGATTGGGAAATACCTGACGGTCTCTACCGTTATGGAAACAACGTCTACATAAACGGCTATACTGGTCCAGTTTATAACTACTATAGCTATAGCAGGACAACCAGTGAGACGAGCGAAGAGTCCTCAACGGAACCTACAACTAGTGAGGATACGAGTACTGAAAATTCTAGCGATGCTCAATCAACAGAAACTGGTTCCGAAACAGGCAATTCTTCTGAACAACTAACCACTCCATCTGCTGACTCACAAGGTCAGTAAGACTCAACCTTGAAAGGCAACTATCGCCTTCCAAGGTTTTTCTTTTGTTGAAAATTATGATAAGATAGGACTATGAAACCTGAAGTATTTTATAAGACCTTGGCAGACCAAGGAATTCAATTAACAGAACAGCAGAAAAACCAATTCCACCGCTATTTTGAACTCCTAGTAGAATGGAACGAAAAAATCAACCTGACAGCTATTACCCAGGAAGAGGACGTTTATCTCAAGCACTTTTATGATTCTATTGCACCAATCCTGCAGGGTCATATTCAAAATCAAGCACTCAAACTCTTGGACATCGGGGCTGGTGCAGGTTTTCCTAGCCTGCCCATGAAAATTATCTATCCTGAACTGGAAGTGACCATCATTGACTCCCTCAACAAACGAATCAATTTCCTGAACCTTCTGGCTGAGGAGCTGGGATTGGACAAGGTCCATTTCTACCATGGACGAGCAGAGGATTTTGCCCAGGACAAGCAATTCCGTGCCCAATTTGATATCGTGACCGCTCGCGCAGTAGCCCGCATGCAAATCCTATCAGAATTGACCATCCCCTATCTCAAGATCAATGGCAAGCTGATTGCCCTCAAAGCATCCAGTGCCGAGGACGAATTGGCCCAGGCCAAAAATGCTCTCAACCTCTTGTTCGCAAAGGTCTTGGAGAATCATGATTATGAGCTGCCCAATGGCGACCCGCGTACCCTGACCATTGTCGAAAAGAAAAAGGAAACCCCGAACAAGTTTCCACGCAAGGCAGGCATGCCCAATAAACGACCACTTTAAGAACCGGTATTCACAGCTCGGTGCCTGAGTACTTATCTACATGTACCTTACTTGTGAATATAATTTTAAAAACGAGTTTCGCAATCGAAACTCGTTTTTTCTTATCTTATGCCCAAGGGTTGTAAAACCTACCATCATTGATAAAGAATAGGCTAATCGTTACTAGAACCAGTAGAGCGATGATGAATAGGACCAGATAGTCCATTTTTTTCAGGGGCTGGTAGGTATACCAGGTCCGCTTTTTATTTTTTCCGAAACGGCGCAATTCCATGGCAGTTGAAATGGTATCAATCCGGCCAAGTGAGCTGAAAATCAAAGGGATAACCAAGGCCAGATTGCCCTTGATCCGGTCCATCAATTTGGCTTTCTTGGACAATTCCAGTCCACGCGCCTCTTGAGACATGCGAATGGCATAAAATTCTTCCTGAATATCTGGTATGTAGCGCATGGTCAGACTGACAGCGTAGGCAACCTTATAGGGCACCCCGATTGTATTCAAGCTGGAGGCAAATTGACTAGGGTGGGTTGTCATCAAAAAGATAATGGCCAGAGGAACTGTACAAAAGTACTTGAGCAATAAATTCAGCAAGTAAAACAATTGCTGGCTAGTCACGGAGTATTGCCCCAAACCTTTGAAAAGGACAGTCTCCGCCCCATAGAGTTCTACCCCATACTTAGGCGCAAAGACATACACCATGGTCGCATTCAGGAGGGCAAAAATGGTCGTGAAAATCAGAACGAAAGACACCTTCCTGTAATCAATGCCCGATAGCTTGAAAAGACTGAGGGAAAAGAGGGCGATGAAAATAATCAGACGCGTATCGTAGGTAATCATGGCCAAGATGGACACAATCAAGAAAAAGAGGAGCTTGCTGACAGCAGATAGTTCATAAATAAAGCCCCGTCCCTGCTGGTAGCCGATAAGTGCTTGCTGGCTCATAGCTTTCTCCTTTCTTCCTGCATGTAGTAGTTGGTCAAGGCCAGAGGGTCCACTCCCATTCTCTGAGCCAAATGGAAAATAGAGGTCTCTTTCAAATTAGCCTGGTCAATGATAGCGGCATCCGAAAGGATTTCCGCTGGAGACTGGTCCGCAATAATCTGACCATCCACCACAACCAGGGCCCGGTCCGAATAATCCAGCATCAGCTGCATATCGTGGGTAATCATGACAATGGTATGACCTTGTCGATTGAGCTCGTCTAAGAAATCCATCATCTCACGGTAATGACGCTCATCCTGCCCAGCTGTTGGCTCATCCAGCAGAATAATTTCCGGCTCCAGCACCAAAATGGAGGCAATGGTCACCCGCTTCTTCTGACCGTAGGATAGGGCTGAAATCGGCCACTTACGGAATGAATAGAGACCACAAACTTCCAGAGCCTTGTGCACCCGCTTTTCGAGTTCTTCTTGACCCACTCCACGCATTCTCAAACCGAGAGCCACTTCATCAAAAATCATGGTCTGGCTGATCATCTGATTGGGATTTTGCAGGACATAGCCAATCCGCTCGGCCCGTTCTTTGACCGAATCGTCCTTGATGGATTGCCCCTGCCAGATAAAGTCTCCTTCCACATCCAGAAAACCACAGAGAGCCTTGGCTAGGGTCGATTTTCCGGCTCCATTTTTCCCGACGATAGCCAGACGTTCCCCCTTATAGAGGGTGAAATGGATGTCCTTGAGGGCCTGTTTCTGCGGATAGGAGAAGTTCAGTTTTTTTACCTCTAGCAAGCTCGGCTTGGCAAGGACCTCTTCTCGGTCTAAGAGCAAATCCACTGATTGAAGTCCTGTCAAATCAAGACCAGACAGGCTTGATAAAGAATTTGCCTGCTCCAGAGAGTAGCCCATAGCCCGTAGGGTTGCCAAATAGAGTGGCTCGCGGATGCCATTTTCCACCAAGAGCTTGGTCTGCAAGAGTTGATCCGGATAACCGTTGAATAGGATTTGTCCCGCATTGATGAGAACGATGCGGTCCACCTGTCTATAAAGAACATCTTCCAAGCGATGCTCGATGATAATGGTGGTCGCTCCCTCCTGCTGGTGCAGGCGATCAATCAAGTCAATGGTGTCCTGTCCAGACTTGGGATCCAGATTGGCCAGTGGTTCATCAAAGAGCAAAATCGGACTTTCATCAATCAGGACACCTGCCAGACTGACCCGTTGCTTCTGTCCACCAGACAGGTCCTGGGGACGGTGGTTGAGAAGCTGGTTTAATTCCAAACGATTGGACCAATCAGCCACTTTTTGCTGCATCAGTTCTTGACTTTCCATGTCATTTTCCAAGGCAAAGGCCAAATCCTCTGCCACAGACAGACCGATAAACTGACCGTCCGTATCCTGCAAAACAGTCGATACTAGCAGGGATTTTTCATAAATAGACAGGTCAAAAGCCTCCTGACCATCTATCAAGAGCTGGCCGCTATGACTACCTTGGTAAATATTGGGAATAATGCCGTTAAGACATTGACCCAGTGTTGACTTACCAGAGCCCGAAGGTCCAACAATCAAGACTTTCTCACCTTTATATATACTTAAGTTGATATCCCTCAGTGTCGGCTCCTGCTGGGCCTTGTATTGAAAGCTAAAATCCTTGAATTCAATGAGTTTTTCCATAGTACCTATTATACCAAAAAGATGATTGAAAATCGGCTAGAATTACTAAAAACTTCTGAATGTTCTAATTTTTTAACAACTTAGGGATAAAAATAAGGGAATAATTTTATTTTCCCTTACCAGAATGTAGACAGACTATACTTTGGAAAAATAAACTGAGTAGCTCTGCTAGAAAAATTAAAAAATTAGTCTCATTTTGCGAGCGAAGCGGGCCTACACCGAGACTTTCCGCTGTAATGAAAATGCTTGAGACGTTGTCGTCTCAAGCATTCGGAGCTGTTGAGACCTTAGGCTCAATGGCTAGGTATGGAATTCCGTAGGTAGCTCAAACAGTCAGAGAGACTGTTTGAGGAGTAAACCCAGAAACAAGAAAGTTTACTACCGTCCGACATCACCTCAGGAAAGTCCTAAAAGAGGCTTTGTCTACAAACTCATAAGGGAATTTGAGGTTCCCTTACACATCTACTTATTTTGATAGTTGTAAAACCTTTGCTACTGCTTCATCCTCTTTCATTACTTTCATGAAACGAGCCAGATTTGGGTATTCTGTCCACGGTTTTGGTGTTTTGACCGACCAAGTCGCCATAACAAAGGCATAGGGGTCGGCAACAGTACGTTGGTTGCGATACACATGGTCTGTATCGCCAATTAAGCCATCAAGGAAGGTCATGGCACGGTCAACCCGTTGATAGGCTGCTTGGACAACAGCGTCAAGTTCATCTGCTTTTTTAGAAACCGTGTAGCGGTTGGGACTAAAAATCGGCCAGAAGGATGGATGAAAATCTCCTGTCAAGAAGGCCATAATTTCATTAAATTCTGTCTGAGCTTGCAGGTCTGCATCTGGTCCCAACTGACTTTCTGGACTGCTTACAGCAATATAATTCAAAACAGCATTGGCCTGAGTCACAATCTTATAATCTGGTACGTCCAAGGCCGGCACCATTCCCAAAGGATTGACTTTCAGATACTCTTCCGAACCCAGCTTAACTCGCTCAACCTCATAATCTAAACCGGACCACTCCAAGGAAATCCAACAGGCAAGAGCACAAGTACCCGGTGCATAATACAGTTTCATAAACATTCCTACTTCTTCGCTTAGCTAAGTAGTATTCTAGCTCTATTATGGCACTTCTATTTGAGAAAATCTCTCCAGAAATTATTTTCCATTCTCTTCAGCCAAAAAAGAATCATTGATTGGGTTCTGACGAATGAGAGGCGCACGCTTGATGTCCTCTATGGTTTGAGTACCAGCAAGTTGCAGGACAATCTTGACTTCTTTGTTCAAATGTTCGATAACACTTTGTGTTCCTTGAGCACCGCCTAGCGCAAGACCATAGACAATGGGACGACCGAGCGCCACAATATCGGCACCGTTAGCCAAGACTTTAAAGACATGAGACCCACGGCGAACACCGCTATCAAATACGATTGGCACACGTTTATTGACCCTATCGGCGATGGCGCGCAAGACATCAAAGGAAGCAGGACCGCCGTTTAATTGGCGACCACCATGATTGGAGACCCAAATACCTGCTGCGCCAGCTTGGATAGCAATTTCAGCAAGATAAGACCTGGCATAGACATCCCTCCGTCCCTTGAAGAGAGAAAAATAGAGCTCCAGTTTCTCAGCGGTAGTCAACCTACTTTTTACTCGCTCAAAGTAGGTTGCCAAATGCTGATCGCTGATGAGAAAATGCTCTTGAGTCCCCTGATATTGCAGCAGATTCAAGAATTTTTCGCTAGCATAATAAGGAAAACGAGCAAGATGCCTAGCCACCCTTCCCCTTGATTTTTCAATGTAGAAAGACATAGGGACCTCCTAATTTTAAAACTGCTATCAAACCCACTTCACTCTTTCAGCTGACATTTCAAGTACTCAATAGCATCTTCTGTCAAGCGTCTAGGTCCACGTACCGCCTTGACTCCCAAGTCCATCATGCGCGCTCTTGGCAAAACATCATCCGACAACTGTGCGATCAATTCTACCTGCATGAGTTTCTTTTCTGTCGGAATATCTGATTCCCCGTGATTTTCTAGGTTCGCCCCCAAGACACGGCAGACATAGCGAATGGCCTGTACCGGCGCTGTAACATAGATGGCTACGATGTCCCCAGCTTGAATGGTTGATTTTTGTGGCCAATAGACTACCTTATTTGCCGTAAACTCGCTATCAATATCATAGACCTTTGGATTGACTGGAATGACCCAGTAATCAGGCCCTTGCGCCGCCTTGTAGGATTTCGGTCCCACCAAATAACGGCTTTTCTCAAGGAGGGCAAACACCGTCTGATCCTCCACAGTCTCATCTAACAGAACAGATACCCAAGACTTCTTCGACATATGGTAGGCAGGGAAGATGCCTGACTGACTCAGCAGCTCTGCTATTTCCCGACCGTCAACCCTGAGATTGACAATCTCCACTTCTTCTTGAGAACCGCTCCCATCCAGCTTGTCCCTCGGAATCTGACTGACCAGGGCATACCACTTATTATTGGAGGGATGGCGAAAAGCCCCATAGGTCGGCAACTTGGCAAAGGGATAGTCAGGAAGGTCACCCCACTGCTCCTTGATGAGCTGGGCTAGACGGTTGCTTTGGCCTTTGGTAAATGGCAGAGCGACACAACAGGTTTCCTCTACCCGAGCCAAAATGGACTGGTAGCTTTCTCTCACCTGCCCCACAAAAGCCCCAGCTGGCGCAGTCACCAGATGGGCAGTATAGACCTCCTCCATCTCACAATCCCAAACATAGGACGACCACTGACCAGCCTCATCAACCTCCACTACCGCCTCAAACTGCCCCTCCATGAAGACCTCACGGTAGATGTAACGATTGTCGGCGAGGATAAAACCGAAAGGAATGAGAGAGGGGAGGTTAGCTTTATACTTATTATTCATGAATAAACTTCCTTAATTTCTCCTTCTAACCCAGCCAATCGCATCTGCTGGTGGATTTTCCGTATCAATCCAGATAAATTCAATACCGATTTCACCATTTTTGAATTTGGTTAATCGAATACCATTTATTTCCAGAGATTCTAATTTTTTCCCTGTCAGTACTTCACGCTCAGCCAGTTGGAAAACACCTCTCAGCAACCATTCCCCAAGAATATCTTGCCTATCCACCGACTGAATAGCTTTGCCTGATTCTTGGTTGATATAGGCTTCTATCGCATCGCCCGAAGATAGAAATCGGAGTGTGAAAGTTCGTTCTTCTTTTGACAAGGCCAGCTTCTTCCCTGTTTCATCAAATGTCCCAACATTGTGACCAAAAAAGTCTGGTCGAGCATCATGAAACTTTTTAGAATCAGGCAGGGGAATATAAACCTCGCTGACAGGACGATAAACCAATTTCTCCAGTTTTTCAGATAGCTTTTCAACTCCCGATTCATTAGCAAAATTCATCAAGTCCGAGCGAATTTTCTTCATCTCAGCTTTTTCTTCTTTACTAGTCCACTTTTTCAACAAAATTTCTTCCAAGGAATAAGTCACAAATGCCAGTTCTTCCGAAGCAAGCTGACCCGAAAATTCATCTTGGATTTTCTGGATACGTGCCAACCTATCCTTTTTAGCTAACTTAGCACCACCATTGAAAGCGTTGAAGCCTGAATTTTCTTCTACCTGACCGTTTTTATCTGTGATAACCCATGAAACTGTATCGAGAATTTGCTCTTCTTTCTCGTCCGCTGACAAAGTATGTAGATTTTCAAAAATATAGAAAGGATCTTCCACATAGTCCACATCCCAGGTATCCACTACTATCTCTTTGTTATGGAAGGTCATGTGAAGCTGGCTATCTGCTGCAGTGTATTTGTAATCGTGCTGACCGTCTGTAAAAGCAAAATTTGTCGGAGTTTTTAGACTGGTCGCTCCCTTGATTTGTAAATTTTCCACATCAATCGGAAGGTAACTGGTTTCCCCTACAAAGATTTGTGGTTTGGCTCCTTTTGCCGTCGGCATCAAGACATGGTAAACAGACTCCACTGTTGAGTCCGATGCAAAACCACGAATTTGAGCCTTAGAAGATTCGATTCGTTGATTACGTAGCAAGGAAATTTCCTTAGCCAATTTCAAGTAAAGTTCCTGATTATTTTTATCAGCAGTTGCTTTATCAGGAGCAATCATAGCATTAAACTTGATTTCTTGTAAAATTTCTGTCCAGCCCTGCGAATCTTTCTTGAACTGGGCTACTTTTTGGTCACCTGACTGAATGCCGAAAGACTTGATGCCGACTAGATATTTATGCCGATTGTCCACCATAACCGAGGCATCAAAAGAAGTGTTGGCAATGTCTTCACCAACTGCATGAAAGGCTCTCTGAAAGACTGTTTCTTGGAATTTGGAATTAATAATCGGAGCCACGTAATTAAAGGTTTCATTTTCTTCATCCGATTCTGACTTCTGCGAAAAAGCCTCACTCAAACTAGCAAAGTTAGTAATCAATGTCCGATACTTTTCCTTCTGCTCTACTTTCAATTTTTCCCACATAGACTCTACCTCATTTTTCTAATCATAGTATAGCAAAAGAAGACTAGTTTGCACTAGCCCCCTATTTAATTATTCGTAATGGCGATACTATAAAATTCCAAGTGACCACCTTTTTTGACCAAGCGTAAATAGTCTTCATCTGACAAAATTCCTAAACCATCATTATAACTGTCTAACTTGGCAATCGCTTCATCATAGGTTGCAACGAAGTCTTTCACATAAGACTGCCCTTCAAACTGACCATTTATCTTGGTATAGATGATGGCGACATTTCCTGTTCGCTCCAACTGTGACGGGCCAGAGGACGTTTTCAAGGCTTCGGCAATCTTATCCGCAATCCGCTTGATAACTGGTACGACAACGCTGTTGCCAGCCTGTTTGTAGAGCTGCCCGTTAGAAACACCTTCTGGAATTTTGAAGGTCTTTGGATAGCCTTGAACGTTAAAGGTTTCTTTTGGCGTTAGCTTACGAATTTCTCCTGTGTCTGTCAAGATGAGGGGGACATTATGCCCACCTGTTCCCATGTTAGCTGTCAGGGTTGGTACAACACCATTTTTATTTTCCCTGACATACTGCCGTCGCCACTGGTAAACCGTATCTTGACTGGTAACAGCCTCTTTCAACTGGTCAAAGAAGGGCTGTTTCCCTTGACGATAATAGTAATTCTCCTCTGGTTTTGCCCCAAAATCAATAACATCTTGAAGTCCTGTGGTCAGCTTGATTTCCTCTGGAAACTCGAATTTATCGTAGGCTTCCTTGTTATCAAAACCTACAATGTAGATCCGCTCGCGGTTTTGCGGGATATTGCCATAGTCCTTTCCGTTCAAGACCTTCCACTTGATAAAGTAGTTGTTCTCGGTCAAGGCTTCACGGATAACCTTGAAAGTGTTCCCGTGGTCGTGCGAAACCATGTTCTTCACGTTCTCAACAAAAATCGCCTTGGGTCTCTTGGCTTCAATCATACGAAGCAACTCAAAGAAAAGGTCTCCACGGTCATCTTCAAAGCCCTTGCGGTAGCCTGCAATACTAAAGGCCTGACAAGGAAAGCCTCCGACAATCACATCGACTGTTTCCGAAGGGATTTCCTCTGGCAATACGGCGTGAATATCACGCCCGTCCAGATAAGTATCTGGGTAATTCAACTGATAAGTCTGTCTGGCGTACTTATCAAACTCGTTGGCATACACCACTCTGAACTCGTTGGTCTGTTCAAAGCCCAACTCAATTCCACCAACACCAGAGAAGAACGCTGCAATGGCAAACTTCCCCTGTTGGCGTGAACTTACAGAATTTGTCATGTTAGCTCCTTAAAAATTATTTTCAATTTATCTAGTATATCATAAATTTATATCATTTCAATAGACTCCAATTCTGCTACATGCACATAATAATTATCTGCATCCATAGAGATTTTGCCATTTAATAAATCATTTTGATAGATAATATATTTATATTTAATTATTTGATTAACAAAATCGGTATTTGATAGTACCCCACTAATTTCTGCTAAAATTTGTTTTTCAAAGATTATTTTTTCCAATTCCTCCTTATAAAACAATGAATTATTTTGGTCTGGAATATCTACTTTAGTTCTTACCAAAATGAAATAATCATACTGGCTTTGTTTTTCATGAGATAAATTCGGTATATACTGCCCGTTATTACTCCAGTCCTTTGTTTCTAACAATAACAATTGACCAAAATGCTTAGTTGCTTTTATAGAAATTGGAATATTATCTACCAAAAGATCTGCACTGTCCCAATCACCTACACCCATGATGGACAGGTCGATCTGACTCACCACTCTACCCTGACTAGTAAAATAATCACTTACGACAAACTCCGCAATTTTACCCCTAAATGTATTAACGAAAATTTCATAAGATGATCTATGATGACTTCCACCTGAACGCTTATTTCTATGAAAACCATCTCCAAATGCCATCCTATAACTAAATTCAAATGCATCCCTTATATATTCTTGTTTTACAGGTTCCCCTTGAAACGCCTTAGTTTTTTGTATGTTTTTTATTTTGCCTTTTTCCATTCTAGTTCTATACATCATCTTTTTCCTCTTTAATAATACAATTACTCAAAATCTTAGGCACGTCAGTCACGTTTTGAAACCTCATAAACCAAATCATATAGACTCCAACAAATAAGCCTTAAAACCCAAATTCATAAAAAGCAGTCTCATTAGTTTGATGGGAATCTTCTCAAACATAATCAAGAAGAAGCAAAGACTTAGTGGATAAATAGAATAGTTACCAAGATTCAATCTCTGCTAAAGTTTTACTATCATCAGCTAATCCAATCATTGCAATTACATGATTTTTGTCATAACTAAACATAATTGATATGAGTTTTCTAATAGCATCTCTAATTTCACGAGGGGAAATCTGGTTTATATCTATGTCATAAAACGATAAACCATGCGATAGGCTATTTATCACATCTAACATTCCTTGAAATTCCTCTTCTTTCTCTTCTGAAATATTATAAAATTTCATTAATTGAGTTATTGCAGATGAGGTTGCATACTCTAACCTATAATTACTTCTTGCATGTGATTCTAAAATCAGTCTTCCCATATTTGCAAATCTCACACAATTGTCAACTGTGCTAAGTTTACTATTACTTGTTTTAGCAAAATCATATATTGTTTTGAAATTAGCTCTGTAGTAATCACTAAAATTTTTACTCTCATAAGGTTCAACTTTTCGAATATTACTGTTTCCATGCTCATCTTTATAGATTAATGCTTTTAAAAGTGAGTTATTATTTAAACCAAAGCCAAAATTATGAAAATCAATTGAAGAATGAGTTAAAATAAATACCTGAGCATTCATTGATGTCAATTTTTTTATTATTATATTTATCAACTCTGTCAAAAAATACCTATTATCTGAGTCTAGGCTAGTAATAGGGTCATCAAAAATAACGTATTCAACATTATTTTTTAAACTTTTTCCAGGCTCTAAATATAAATCATAATAAAAATGTAAAAAACCTAATAAACGCCTCTCCCCTTCACTTAAATCTTTCGTACTAATAATTATTGAAGGGTCAGTTCTATGCTTTAACAAATAATGATTTCCATCAATTTGACATTTTATATTCATCCCAATAACTCTAAATTCATGATTGAGTAAGTCTGCAAATGGCTGTAAATTCCCTGCTGGCTCAACTTCCTGAATCCACTGTTTATTCTCTTCAATATATCGTTCATTAGCTCTTTGTTGTTCCTCATACTTTTGGAGTTGTTCACTAACTTCATCAATAGGATATCGCTCCAATATTTTTTGAGCGACCCAAGACTTTGCAACATTTTCAATTTCACCTAATAGAGCCTCTTGTTTAAATATCTCTTTATCAAGATTACCTATCTCCGCCTTTATATTACAAATTACTTTGTTATAATTTTCTTCAATTTCAAATGTATACGGTAAAACTAAAGAAGGATTTTCAATTTTTTCATCTATGTTATTGATAATTTCTGATATATTTGAGTTCAAAATCTCAAACCTATCATCAATTATATGCTTTGGTTGACTAAACAAGTCATTTTTTATTCCTTCAAGTAATATTTTATTTCTTTCTAAACTTTCAACTGCTTTAGAATATTGAGATTGTATTTTTTCTTGAATGCTATCATGAACTTTTTCATAATCAAAATGATTACCACAAAACTTACATTGGTTTATACCATCATTATGTAAATGTAACCCTTCCTTTAACCATTCAGATAAATTTTTTGTAATTTGAAAATCTGGCTTAATTATTTTCTGTGCGAATATATTTTGAATTTCAGTAAGAATAATATCTATTTTTCTACTCGTATCAAACGTAATTTCACTTTTTTCTTTTTTTAGATTGGTTAATTCCAACTCAATTGAATCACTAGAGCTTATTTTTGAAAAATCTGCATCAATAATATCATTTTCCCATGCTTTTAGAGCATCAATTGGATTTTTCTTTGCATTTCGCTTCTGATTAATGTGTCGTGTCATTCTAAAAAGTTCACGAGCTTCAGAAAGATTATAAGCCATAAATTCAAATACTTCATTTTTATAATCTTCAATCCGCTTATCTATGTTCTGATTATACTGAACTAAATTGAGGTTTGCATTCTTGATATTTCCAATTGCTTCTTCAATTCCAATTCTATTAGCACCAACTAATAGTTTGATTCCAGATAGTGAATCAACTGTATAAACATTATCTAATACGTAATCCGTATCAAATCTTTTTACTGACTCATGATTTTCTGAAATCCAGTTTGATAATGACGATTTACCACTCCCATTTGTTCCAAAAAAAATATTACATTTACGCAAGTTTTCATCAAACGAGAAATTATGAAATGACTTTTTAGAAATATTTGCCAATTTATCTATCATACACATTACCCTCTAATAACCAAGTTTTACTTCATTATAGCAAAAAACGTTAGCATTTGCTAACGTTTCAGACTGAAGACAAAGTCGTTAGAATTGTATTTCTAACGGCTTTTTCATATGTAAAGTAGTATAATAGAGTTAG
>NZ_JBIMJQ010000033.1:0-16193 GCF_043674215.1 Streptococcus sp. A22 | reverse complement strand
CAAAAATGAGAGAACGAATTTCGTCCTCTCTAGGTGTTAGCTTTTCATCTACCCACTACAGTTGACAAAGAGCCCTGTTTCAGAACAAAAGGCCTTCTTATCTAGACACCAGTTAATTGACCGTACTTTGCAAAATGGCATGGCTTCCTCCAAGAACTTGACAACCTCTACAGAATGGCACGATTACAGCCCGAATGGGAATATTCTTATCGTCACACCGCAATACTTGGAGCGTCAAAACATTCCTGTAGATACAACCATTGAGCAAAAGATGAATCACCTTGATGTAGGGGAGTTTGTCTTATTGTTGCCTGAACACCTCCGTTTAGAGGAAGAGCAGTACAAGTCTATTTTTGAAGACGACTTAACCAGCCGCATGTCTAGTCAAGATGAACGACAGCAAATGACTGCTACGGTAGGTTATTTGGAATCAGGTCAGGATCGTTTTGTGTATAATACGACCCCTATTTCTTACCAGCAGTTTTTGAAAGATCCAATCATCATTGTTGTGACACCACATTCAACTGGCCCACAGTCCATTATGTTTTGGTTAGACGCAGTACAGAACTATGTTCTCTTTAATCAATTGTCTGATGCCCAGGAGCTTATCCAGAGACAAGGCATTGAAAATTGGGTCTCAGAAATGAAAACAGGTTACCACAACTACATCACATTATTGGATAATATCAAGAGGGAACGTTGGGTAATGCTAGCAGGAGCTGTGCTTGGGATTGCAACTTCAATCTTGTTGTTTAACACTATGAATAGGCTCTACTTTGAAGAATTTAGACGTGCCATTTTTATCAAACGCATTGCAGGTCTCAGTTTCTTAGAAATCCATCGCACTTATCTCTTTGCTCAACTGGGTGTGTTTTTACTGGGATTTGTTGCGAGTGTATTTCTTCAGGTAGAGATAGTAGTTGCTTTCTTAGTCTTGTTACTCTTTACTGGTCTATCTCTTTTACAGTTACATGTCCAAATGCAGAAAGAAAACAAGATGTCCATGCTTGTTTTGAAGGGAGGTTAATATGATTGAACTTAAACGGGTAAGTAAGTCTTTTGGAGAAAGAGAGCTGTTTTCGAATCTTTCAATGACATTTGAGGCTGGGAAAGTCTATGCCTTGATCGGTTCAAGCGGTAGTGGGAAAACAACCTTAATGAACATGATGGGGAAATTAGAACCTTATGATGGGAAGATTTTTTACCGAGGTAAAGACTTGGCCAGTTATAAGTCGAGTGATTTTTTCCGTCACGAATTGGGTTACCTCTTCCAGAACTTTGGCTTGATTGAAAATCAAACCATAGAAGAAAACCTTAAACTAGGTCTCGTTGGTCAAAAGTTGAGTCGGTCGGAGCAACGATTGAAACAGAAGCAGGCCTTAGAACAGGTCGGTCTGTCTTACCTTGACCTCGATAAACGTATTTTTGAGTTATCTGGCGGAGAGTCGCAGCGGGTTGCTTTGGCAAAAGTTATCTTAAAGAATCCACCCTTTATTGTGGCAGATGAACCGACGGCTTCCATAGATCCGGCAACCTCTCAGTTGATTATGGAGATATTGTTGTCTCTTAGAGATGATAATCGGCTAATCATTATCGCGACCCACAATCCGACAATCTGGGAAATGGCTGATGAAGTGGTCACTATGGATAGTCTGAAATAACCCCCCCTGGTTCAATAGCATTTGTAAGTTACCGAAATATTATCTTGACTTGATACTTAAAGTTAATTTAGGATTGAAGTTTATTAATTTTAGTGGAACTTCGGTCAAATAAAGGAAGAAATACTGAAGAGGAAGCTAGAATGAAAAAATTTGAGAATTATATTATTGAAAAACTATGTGATTCTAATTCAGATAAACTGCAAAAAATCTTAATAATTGAAAGTTTGGTAGATGATATTTTGCAAATTTCACTTAGAGTCAATAATAGTGTAGAAGAGATTTTCCTCCTACAGCCGTTTCAAAAGAAATATTATCCATTGGGAGAAGATGTTGCAGTTGAAAGTATGTTACTCACTGAAAAAAATAATTTTCAACTGAAAGATTTTGAAGAAGCCTTTTCAAAAACAAAAAAATAATTAAAGAATAAGAGAGAAGCAACAAGTCAGAATAAGCTTGTTGCTTTTATTTTGGTACGATGACCGTCGTGTAGAAAATCTGAGGTAGAAGTTCTCTAAATCACCTATTACCAGTTAACTAAAAAGCGATACACAAGTCATACCATTCCTAATGTGGTGTGAAGTAGTGATAGCAAATTCCATATTCTATGGAAACGTAACTTCAAAGTGTATACAGTCGATGAGGTGGATTAAACTTCCAAATCCAAATGGGTGATTGCATTTATTGTCTTTTGTTTCGGGTTAATTTATTAAATTTGATTTTTTTATGCGTATTTTGCATAAAAAACTGATTTTGAATTTTCCCGAATTACAATAATAGTTAGAGGAATTTTAATGTATATCAGATTGAAAAATTTAAGAGAGGATAAAGATTTAACTCAGGCTCAAGTAGCAGAATATCTACACTGTTCACAATCAGCGTATTCTAGAATTGAGAGTGGTAAGCAAGATGTCCCAACTTCATTTCTAAAGCAACTAGCAAGATTATATAAAGTAACTACAGATTATCTTTTAGAGATGGATAAATAAAAATATTAATCATCTGAAGCATTAATCATCCGAGGCTCCTTGACAACTGAATAGACTGAAGTGGGACTTTAATCATTTGTGGAGCAATTTAGCCTGGTACGCCGTGAGATGAGCGAGAATTATCGGCTATAAAATAGGTTGGTTACCTATCTGCCATGAGACAAATGAGGATAATGATACTTCTGACCGTTCAGGCTGCCATCGAGAAAGGACAGCGGGTGAAACTCCCATGAAGAACTTAACCGGTTCTACCTACAGAGGTCAAAATTTTAAGTAAAGGAAAAAACGTTTATGGAAAAAATACAAACAGGTGCGGAATTACCGCAGATTGTGATTGAGGGATATAAGGTTACGGTACAAGTAAGTGATCAACCAATAAGTCTTACAGACATTTTAGATGATTTGCTGGGGCGACAGCTTGAAAAAATATGAGTTTTTAGCGGACAAGTCTTTATAAATTATGTAAAATAGAATAGTAGAACCTCAGTCCTTAATTGGTAAGCACCTAAACACTGATTAAGGAGATAAACATGACACAAGCCTGTATTTATTTGCGCCTATCACGAGATGATGGGGACAATGTGGAAAGCAATTCCATCATCAACCAACGCTCGCTCCTGCGAGACTTCGCTAGAAATCACGAGTTCACGATTTTAGAAGAATTTGTTGATGATGGTATTAGTGGATTAACATTTAATCGTCCTGACTTTAACCGTATGATGGCTATGGTGAATGATAAGGTCATTGATACCATAATTGTCAAGGACTTGTCTCGCTTCGGTCGAGACTACATTGAAACTGGAAAATACCTTCAACGAATTTTCCCTGCTATGGGAGTTAGGTTTATCTCAGTCAATGACCGCTATGATAGTATGACCGCAGACACCAATGAAACACATTTGGTTATGCCTATAAAAAGTCTTATTAACGATAGTTACTGTCGAGATATTTCAACCAAAGTTAGAAGTACCCAAAAAGCCAAACGTCAAAAAGGAGAGTTTATCGGAGCTTTTGCACCCTATGGTTATCAGAAAGATGACAAGCAAAGGAATCATTTAGTCGTTGATGAGACCACACGCCCGACTATCGAGAAAATCTTTGCTCTGAAACTAGAGGGATATTCCTCAAACGCTATTGCAAGGTTTCTTAATCAAGCTGGGATAGAAATACCTCTACAACGTAAAAAAGCCTGTCAGGAAAAGATAAAAGGTTTTTATGGCCATTGCCATAAGTGGAACACCAAAATGGTCAACCGTATTTTGACCAACCGTGTCTATACTGGTACCTTGGAACAGGGGAAGCAAACCAAACTCAATTACAAGTCACAGAAATCTGTGGCTGTGAATCCAGAAGATTGGGTTCGGGTTGACGATACGCATGAAGCCATTATCTCAAAAAGTACGTTCGAGATAGCCAATAATCTCTTACTCAGGGATGTCAAGCACGGGAAGAAGCTACCTGACCTCTTTGCAGGATTATTATTTTGCAGCGAATGTCAGGCTCAGCTTGTACAACGAAAACTCCGCTATAAGGACAAAGAGACTGTTCAATATATTTGTAGCACCTACAATAATGGACGAGGCTGCAGTCGCCATGCAATCAAGCAAGAGAGATTGCTTGACTTAGTATCGACCTTTATTCATCAACACCTTGACTGGAAGTCTTTTCTGATTAAAGCCGTTCCTGATTATTTAGACCAAGAACAGTTTTTGGAAGTTGATTTTACTTCTCTACTTGAGAATCGCAAGAAGTACGAACAGTTGCTCCAGTCACTGTACTTGGATTTAGACGACGGTTTGATTAATGATACAGAATACCAAGAGTTTCAGCGAAGCTATCGCAAAAAGCTAAAGCATATTGAAGACACCATCATTCAAAAGAAAGCACTAGCTCAAACCCTGTATGACAAACTTCAGGATAAGGAACGGTGGTTAAATCAGTTGAGTGAAATCCAAAAAGATAAAGAACTCAATCGTCTCACTTTAGTGACCTTACTTGATCGGATTGTCATTCATGAGAATCAGGAGTTGACCTTGGTATTTCATGATGTGGCAGAACTAGAAGTCCTCCAGCAGTTTTCTCATAGAGAAACGGAGGTGGTGATCTAATGGCACGTACCAAGAACCGCTACCGCAAGGAAACGATAATAGAAGAGGTATCACTTCAAACTTATCGTACAGGCATTTACATTCGCCTATCCAAAGAACGTACTGAAACCTGGAGAAACAAGTCGCAGTCCTTAGAGACACAAGAAAGCCTAGCTCGAGCTTTTGCTAAGGAGAAAGGGTTAACTGTAACCAAGTGTTACATCGACTATGAGTATTCTGGGACAAACTTTAATCGACCTGCCTACCAGGACATGATGGATGACCTCAAAAAAGGGATTATCAACTGTATCTTGATTAGGGACTTATCCCGTTTGGGTCGTAACTACATTGAGATGGGACGACTGATTGATAAAGTATTCCCCTTTATGGGGGTTCGCTTTATCTCAATCAATGATAATCTAGATACTCTCAATGGATTGGAAGATAAAAAATCCTTTGAGGTGGAAATTAAGAATTTGGTCAATGACCTTTATTCTAAGGATATTTCAAAGAAAGTTATGGCTTATCATATTCAGCAGGCTAGTCAAGGGTATTATATTGGAACTTCTGCTCCGTATGGGTATCGCATTGACCGCAATGAAGCTGGTGCAAGGTTAGTCATAGATAATCAGGTTAGGCCAATTTTAGAGTTTGTTTTTCAAGAGGCAATCGAAGGTAAATCCATGCCTCAGATTACTGCTGAATTGAATCGTAGAGAAATTGCTGTACCTCATTCCTACCGTAAGACAGGTCAATTATATAGAAGTGAGCAGGATACGAAAAGATGGCAAGCAGGAAATTTACTTCGTCTGATTAAGATGCCTGTTTACAGGGGAGACCTTGTTCAGCGAACACGAAACAAATCCTTATCTGAAGATGACTATATCTATTTTGAACATGCGCAGGAAGCCTATATCAGCAAAGATGACTACGAAAAAATTCTTCAGTATTCAGCTAGTCGTAAGTCTGTTAAAAAGACTGACCGAGTGATAACTTCAAATCGCTATAAAGGTTTGATTTATGCCAAAACCAAATCAACTCAAATGGCTCGAAAGCGTCGCCATTTTTCAAATAATAAGTCTGATTATGATTACTATTACTTTATGGACTATCTCTATGATTCAGAGACAGCTGAGAGAAAAACCGTTTATATCAGTGAAAATGCTCTGGATAAGATAGTAGTAGAGCTGATACAATCAGAAATGAAGCGTTTAGGTACAGTTGAGACTTTATTGCCTCGACTTGAATCTAAAAAGGAGAATTGCCTAAAGATATATCAAAAGCAGTTGAGGGGTCATCAAGGTTCAATAGTACAATGGAATGCTGAACTAAGCGATCTTTACGCAGCGTTCAGTCTTAACCGGTCTAAGCGAGAAGACTATCTTTCCAAAAAGAAAGAAATAAACTCAAAAATCAAAACCATTTCACAAGAATTAGCCCAATGTGAAACTTCAATAAAGCAGATTGAGGAGGAGCACAGTGAGCAGGTGAATTGGGTTAGACATCTAGCCAAGAGTAACAATCAAGCAGTTTTAACTGCAGAACTCTTAAATGCTTTAATAGAACGGATTGAAGTTGATGTGGACAAAACAGTCACAGTAACTTTTAACTGTCGAATCGGGGGGGACGAGCATGACTAAAATCGCTCTATACCTCCGCTTGTCAGTTGATGAGGCTAATACAGATGAAAGCAACTCAATTACTCATCAACGGTACTTATTAAACCATTTTCTTGACCAAGAACCTAAGTTCAAGAACTGGGAACGTTTGGAGTTTGTGGATGATGGTTTTTCGGGCACCAGTCTTAACCGTCCAGCCTTTAAACGCATGATGGCTGATGTTAAGGCTGGAACTATCCGTAATATCATCGTCAAGGATTTGTCTCGATTTATGCGTGACTATTTGGAATTGGGAAACTATTTGGAGAATATCTTTCCTTTTCTCGGAGTTCGATTTATTGCTCTCAACGACCATTATGATAGCCTGGTGTCTGAACATAATGGACTGGATATTGATGTGCCCTTTAGAAACTTACTCAATGATTTCTACGCTAAAGATGTTTCTGAAAAAGTCAAGAGTGCAATGAACAGTATGAAACGCTCCGGGAAGAACATGAGTTGGTTACCACCGTTTGGTTATATCAAGGACCCAAATGACCGATTTAAGATTATCATTGATGAGGAAGTCGCTCCAATTGTGAGACGAATTTTTAAACTTTGCATTGAGGGAATGGGAACTCAAAAAATAGCGATGTTACTTAATAGTGAACAGACGATTACTCCAGCTGAGAGGAAAATGCAGGTTAGTCAAGCAAGGTATACAAAATCAATTATCATTACTGCCGAACAAAAGAGGAATGTATGGACGAGAAGTGGTATTCTCCAAATACTCAAAAATGAAGCCTATAAGGGGACATACCTGTTTAACACTAGAACAACGGTAAATGGTAAGCAGATTCGGCGGCCTGAATCAGAGTGGGAACGTCTTGACAATAATCATGAGGCAATTGTATCAAGTGAGGACTTTGACAAAGCTCAACAATCACTTGCCTCTCGCATTAGTGGACCGAAAAATCAGACTTGCAACCAGCCAGAAGAAGTTTTATTACGAGGCTTAGTTATCTGTGAACATTGCGGGCATCGTCTCCTTCGATATAGCCACTATAACAACTATGATTATTTTTATTGTCGTTACTGTAGAAGTCAAGGCAAGACCATGAAGTCCTGTCGGATAGATAGAATAGAAGAGGCTATCAAGAAAGAATTAAAGTCTCGGTTGCCGAAGAACTCTCCAAAGCTATCAAAAACGAATCTTTTAAGAGAAGCTGAACGGCTGAAAACTCAAAAGGTTTCTCATTTTCAAGACTATAAAGAGGGCTTGATGACAAAAGAAACTTACATGGAAAAACGTCAGAACTTAGATAATTCTATGATGGAAATAGAAGAACAATTAAAGGTAGTTGGTAGGGAAAATATAGCATTTGACAAAAAAATAACCAGGGAAGTGATTGACACTCATATCGAGAGGATTGTCGTCAATAGCCAAGGTTCTTTTACAGTCGTCTATAGATAATCTAATAAGAGACTTGTGTAATAGCGAGTCTCTTTCTTGAAAAGTAGCTTTGTGGTATAATAAGGGTGTTTTCAGTGTAGAAAAATAGTGTCATTTACTTGACATAAGAGGGTTGGTGCGATGTGGATCAGTCCGTTAAGGATAATGTGGTGAAAGAGGTCATGGAAGAAGCAGGGCTGGATGTGGAGGCTCTGCGAGTCGTTGCGATTTTGGACAAGCACAAGAACAATCCTGCCAAGTCAGCTCACCGCGTGACCAAGGTCTTCATTTTATGTCGTCTCCTTGGCGGGGAGTTTCAGCCCAATTCGGAAACAGTCGCCAGTGGCTTTTTCAGTCTAGATGACTTGCCTCCGCTCTCGCTTGGGAAAAATACTCCTGAGCAGTTAGCACTTTGCTTGGAAGCCAGTCGATCTGAGCATTGGGAAACACGATTTGATTAAGGAGAAAGTATGACCTATCAAGGCTATTTGATTGATTTAGATGGAACGATCTATGAAGGGAAAAAGCGGATTCCTGCTGGTGAACGGTTTATTCATGGCTTGCAAGAACGTCAGATTCCCTATTTATTCGTGACCAACAATACCACCCGCCGTCCTGAGATGGTGCAAGCTATGTTGGCGGAGAATTTTAATATTGAAACGCCACTTGAGACCATTTACACGGCCAGTCTGGCTACCGTGGATTATATGAATGATTTGGGTCGGGAAATGACGGTTTATGTCATCGGTGAGGACGGGCTCAAGTCTGCCATTTTTGAGGCAGGTTATATTGAAGATACGGAAAATCCAGCCTATGTAGTTGTCGGTTTGGATACTCAGTTGACCTATGAAAAGCTTACCATTGCTACCTTGGCTATTCAAAAGGGAGCGACCTTTATAGGTACCAATCCTGATTTGAACATTCCGACTGAAAGAGGTCATTTGCCAGGTGCTGGTTCATTGATTGCACTTTTGAAAGCTGCTACCCGTGTTGAGCCGATCTTTATTGGCAAGCCTGAAGCTATTATCATGGACAAGGCTCTAGAGATTTTAGGGACGGAACGCAGCCAAACGGTTATGGTGGGAGATAACTACCTGACGGATATTCGGGCAGGGATTGACAATGGATTTCCAACTCTTTTAGTCCTGACTGGATTTACCAAGCCAGAAGAAGTAGCAGTCTTACCCCTGGCTCCAACCCATGTCCTCGAGAGCTTAGATGAATGGAGTTTTGATGAGAACTAAGTTACAGATTATCGGAACGATTTTATTTGTCTTGTCGGCAGCAGTTCTAGGAACCATCTACCTAGCTTGGCTAGTTTATCCGCTAGAAATTTCCTACCTAGGCTTGGAAAATGTTGTCTACATGAAAGCGGCAGATATTTCCTACAATTTCAATATCCTGATGAACTATCTGACCAATCCTTTTGCAAGTGTTTTAGACATGCCAAATTTTTCATCCTCAGCTGATGGTCTCAAACATTTTGCGGATGTGAAAGGTCTCTTTCATCTGGCACAGCTTATTTTCCTGATTAGTTTGCCTGCGGTATTCTATTTTTGGAAAGAAATAGTGAGGAAAGGATATGGCAAGCTCTATCGAACTGTTTTTATGTGGATGGCTCTTACGCCTTTGCTTATTGCGCTAGTGGGTTTGCTGATTGGTTTTGATAGCTTCTTTGTTCTCTTCCACCATATGCTTTTTCCAGGTGATTCGACCTGGCTCTTTGACCCGCTGAAAGATCCGGTCATTTATATACTTCCACAGGAATTTTTCCTTCATTGCTTTATCTTGTTTTTCGTTCTCTACGAGCTCTTTTCTTTGGCAATGCTGGCGTGGATAGTGAAATCTACCAGGAAAACTAACTAGGATAATTTTCCCGCGTTGTAAAATGAAGTGCAACAAAAAAGACATGATCGTCTGATATACTAGAATTCCCCAACTCAGTATAGAAAGCAGATAAACATGTCCAACACTCATTCTACCAGAAACTCATCCTATTCTCATCTCTCAGCCACAGAACGTGGTGAAATTACTGCTTATCTTAAAATGGGAAAGAAATCAATTGAAATTGCTCGGCTTCTGGGTCGTCACCGGTCTACAATCTGTCGAGAAATCAAACGTGGTTCAGTAGATCAGGTACAGGATAAGAATTGGAAACGAACTTATTGTAGCGCCTATTTCGCTGATAGTGGTCAACGTGTCTATGAAACCAATCGCCGAAAGTGTTCTTATCTCAAAATGGTCTCCTCAGAGAATATGTCCCTAAAGGAGTCTCACTTAATTCACTAACCTCTGAAGAACTAGAAAATTATATCACTGCCATCAATGAGCGCCCCAGACGACTTCTTCAATACCAATCCTCGAAATTTCTGTTTGGGCTAGCCCAGACAGCTTAACCTCTGGAACTCTAGTTATCAATGAACTTGTTGCACTTGACTTGACAATGTGCGCTAGGATAATTTTTCAGATTTATCATGAAAAATCATTGACAAAGATAGTTTTTAGTAGTAAAATAGTTAAGACTTTGAAATTGAGGGGAGTGAAAATAATGTCAAAAACAGTAGTACGCAAGAACGAATCACTTGATGATGCTCTTCGTCGTTTCAAACGTGCGGTTACTAAAGCTGGTACTCTTCAAGAAACACGTAAACGTGAATTCTACGAAAAACCATCTGTAAAACGTAAACGTAAATCAGAAGCAGCTCGCAAGCGTAAAAAATTCTAATTGAATTTCGGACAGCCTTCGGGCTGTTTTTTGTTTACATTTTAGGCGAAGTTTCATATAATGGATATACATTATTTGGACATTCAAAGGAGTACCTATGAGTATTTTAGTAACAGGTGGAGCAGGCTATATTGGTAGCCACACAGTGGTTGAATTGCAGAAATTGGGCAAAGATGTTGTCATTGTCGACAACCTGTCTAATTCAAGCATTTTGGTCTTGGATCGCATTGAGGAAATCACAGGCAAACGTCCGACTTTTTATGAATTAGACGTAGCGGATAAGGACGCCCTCCGTGCGGTTTTTGAGAAAGAAACGATTGAGTCTGCTATTCATTTTGCAGGCTACAAGGCGGTCGGTGAGTCGGTTGAAAAACCAATCATGTACTATGAAAATAACATCATGTCAACGCTTGCCTTGGTCGAAGTCATGGCTGAGTTCGGTGTGAAGAAGATTGTTTTCTCATCCAGTGCGACAGTTTATGGTCTTAACAATCCATCACCGCTTGTGGAAACCATGCCAACCAGCGCAACCAATCCTTATGGTTACACAAAAGTCATGTTGGAACAAATCCTTCGTGATGTGGCAGTAGCAGATAGCGACTGGTCAGTGGCTCTTCTCCGTTATTTCAACCCAATCGGTGCCCACGAATCGGGTCTTATCGGTGAAGATCCCGCTGGTATTCCAAACAACCTCATGCCCTTTATCGCACAAGTTGCCGTTGGTAAACGTGCAGAGCTCAGCGTCTTTGGCAATGATTACGATACAGTGGACGGTACCGGTGTCCGTGACTATATCCACGTGATTGATTTGGCACTTGGTCATATCAAGGCTCTTGAGAAAATTTCTGGTGAGACTGGTGTTCATACCTATAATCTCGGATCTGGTCAGGGAACCAGCGTACTAGAGTTGGTACAAGCCTTTGAGAAAGTCAATGGTGTTCCGGTGCCTTACAAGATTGTAGACCGCCGTCCTGGCGATGTTGCCACTTGTTATGCTAATGCGGACAAGGCTCTGGCAGAGCTCAACTGGAAAACAGAAAAAACAATCGAAGACATGTGCCGTGACACCTGGAACTGGCAGTCTAAAAATCCAAATGGATATGAAGGATGAGAAAAGATGTGAGTATTGGCTCACATCTTCTTTTTGTCATAGTGCAAAAGAAAAACAGGCGGAAAGCCTGTTTCACTATCTTATTGATTATTTTTTCAACAAGTCACGGATTTCTGCAAGCAATTCTTCTTGAGTTGGTCCTGCAGGAGCAGCTTCTTTCTTAGGCATTGCTTTTTCTGCAGCTTTAACGATGAAGAACAAAACTGTACCGATGATCAAGAAGTTGATAATAGCGCTCAAGAAGTTACCGTAAGTAACACCGTTCCAGCTCAAATCAGCAATCTTTTCTGCACCAGCAGCTTTCAAAGCTGGGTTCAACAAGAGGGGAGTAATCAAATCAGCAACGAATGAATCGATGATGGCTTTGAAGGCAGCACCGAAGATAACTGCGACAGCAAGGTCAATAACGTTACCTTGGAACAAAAATGCTTTTAAATCTTTCAACATATCCTAAATATGTCCTTTCATAAATTTTTACTCTATCTATTATATACACTTACATTTATTTTTCAAGTAATATGTCTCGAACATTTTACATTTCTAGAAATTTGTTATACAATATAGAATGTTAAAATGTGCGTATTCTCTGTATTTGTGAGGAGGTGACCGATGGTATCAAAAGAAAAAATCAATGATATTAAACAGGCTGTCAATATTGTTGATATTATCGGTGAGTCGGTTGCCCTGACCAAGGCTGGACGCAATTTTCTGGGACTTTGTCCCTTCCACGGTGAGAAAACTCCTTCCTTCAATGTGGTGGAGGACAAGCAATTCTATCATTGTTTCGGCTGTGGTAAGTCAGGGGATGTCTTCAAGTTTATAGAGGAAATAAAGGGCGTGACCTTTGGGGATGCGGTACAGATTGTCGCTCAAAAGGCGGGAATTGTCCTAGAAACCAATCCGCAATTTCAGCGGGCAGAGAAAGTTGCCAATCCCAACCAGGTTCTCTACGATATTCACACTGAGGCGGCTAAGTTTTATCATGCCTTGCTCATGACGACCAAGATGGGAGAGGAAGCGAGAAACTATCTCCACCAGCGCGGCCTGACAGATGAAGTCATCAAAACTTTTCAAATAGGCCTGGCCCCAGACCAGCAAAATATCCTCTATCAAAAATTGTCCAGCCAGTTTGAGGAAGGCGCTCTCTTGCAATCGGGTCTTTTCCATCCTGGTGACCATAATAGAATCTATGATTCCTTCCACGGTAGAATTATTTTCCCCTTGACCGACGAATACGGTCGGGTTATTGCCTTTTCTGGTCGTATCTGGACAGAGACGGACCGGGAGAATAAGCAGCTGGCCAAGTACAAAAATTCGCGAAGCACTGCAATTTTCAATAAAAGTTACGAACTATATCATTTGGATAGGGCAAAAGCTGTCATCAAGAAACAGCACGAGGTCTATCTGATGGAGGGCTTTCTGGATGTTATTGCGGCCCATCGTGCAGGAATTGAGAATGCGGTAGCCTCTATGGGAACGGCTTTGACCCGTGAGCACGTGACCCACCTGTCCAAGTATTGTAAGAAGGTTGTCCTGACCTATGATGGTGATAAGGCGGGACAGGCTGCTACCATTAAGGCTTTGGACGAATTGCAGGATTTCCAAGTGGAGATTGTCAGTCTACCAGATAATATGGACCCCGATGAGTTTTTGCAGAAGAACTCTGAGGTGGCTCTTGAGCAGGTTTTGACCAAATCGCGCATTAGTGCGGTTGAGTTTTTAATCAATTATCTCAAGCCGGAAAATCCTGATAATTTGCAGATGCAGATTGATTTTGTGGAAAAAATTGCCCCTATCATTGCCAAGGTTAAGTCTATTACGGCCCAGAATTCCTATATCTACAAGGTAGCAGACCTCTTGTCTGATTTTGACTATGGTCAGGTGGAGCAGGCGGTCAACAACGTTCGCCTCACGCACCGCCAGCAACGCAGTCAGCAGGCCCAACAGTCCTTTTCTGAGGCAAAAAATTTGCCGGACCTGCAGGTTGTTCCGCGAGTGACTAGCCTGGTTCGGACAGAAAATCACCTGCTCTATCGGATGGCTGAACATCCCTATATTCTCAACGAATTTCGGCTGAGAGAGGATTTTGCCTTTGCGACGCCTGAATTGGAGGAACTCTTTCAGCTCTTGAAGAAGAATGGTGAGATTTCCAGCTTTGAATTATCCCAAGTCAGTGATAGTGCCCAACAGGCCTGGTACCGGGTCCTGGAAGAACGCTTGCCAGAGGAGGTTGCTACTCATGAAGTAGAGGAATTACTGGTCAGTCGGGATCGAGAATTGCTAAAAAAAGAAAACCAGCATGCTGCACGAGCCATTCGTGAGCATTCCCATGTGGGAAATACAGACATTGCCCTTGATGAGTTGCAAGAACTCCTCAATCGAAGAAAACAAATGGAGTAAAGATGACAAATAAAAAAGACAAGAAAAATGAAGTGACCACTTTTGATGTCCAAGTTGCAGAATTTATCCGCAACCATAAAAAGCAGGGTTCTGCGACAGATGACGAAATCAATGACCAGCTTGTCATTCCTTTCACCTTGGATGCGGACGGCATCGATGACCTTCTTCAGCGTATCCAAGACGCAGGGATTTCTATTGTGGACAAGGAAGGAAATCCTTCTGCGCGTGCTATGCAGGTAGAGGAAGAGCCAGAACTTTCTGATGAGGAATTACTTGGCAGCAACTCTGCCAAGGTCAATGACCCAGTTCGCATGTACCTCAAGGAAATCGGTGTTGTTCCCCTCTTGACCAACGAAGAAGAGCAGGAATTGGCGCTTGCTGTTGAGGCGGGCGATCCTGAGGCCAAGCAACGTTTGGCTGAGGCCAACCTGCGTTTGGTGGTATCTATTGCCAAGCGTTATGTTGGTCGTGGTATGCAGTTCCTTGATTTGATTCAAGAAGGCAATATGGGCTTGATGAAGGCCGTTGATAAATTTGATTACTCGAAAGGGTTCAAATTCTCGACCTATGCGACTTGGTGGATTCGTCAGGCCATTACCCGCGCCATTGCGGACCAGGCTCGTACCATCCGTATTCCTGTGCACATGGTGGAAACCATTAACAAGTTGGTCCGTGAGCAACGCAACCTCTTGCAGGAACTTGGCCAAGACCCAACGCCAGAACAAATTGCTGAGCGTATGGATATGACGCCTGAAAAAGTGCGTGAAATTTTGAAAATTGCTCAAGAGCCTGTGTCTCTGGAAACACCAATTGGTGAGGAAGATGACAGCCATTTGGGGGATTTCATCGAGGACGAAGTAATTGAAAATCCAGTTGATTACACAACCCGCGTCGTTCTCCGTGAACAATTGGACGAGGTTCTGGATACCTTGACTGACCGCGAGGAAAATGTTCTCCGCCTGCGCTTTGGACTGGATGATGGAAAAATGCGCACCTTGGAAGATGTGGGCAAGGTCTTTAACGTAACCCGCGAACGCATCCGCCAAATCGAAGCCAAAGCCCTCCGCAAACTCCGCCACCCATCTCGCAGCAAACCACTCAGAGATTTTATTGAGGATTAAAACACCACTAACGTGGTGTTTTAACCCGAGCCTAGAAATAGGAAAGCGAGGCTAACCTCCGGGGGAGGTTTTGACACAAACTTCGTTTGTTTCATCTCCAACCTTCAACAGTCTCCCAGACTGTTGAAGCCTGCTTGAAAATAAGAGAGCAGGCTGTCTGGGAGACAAAATCAACTGCTCCCCTTGAAATAGGAATGGGAGCGTATGCCATTGGTACTTATCAGGTCGCTCACTGAAAACTCGAGAGCGAGATAAGTCTAATGGACGTTTAGCGCGAGGATGCTGACTTTCGTCAGTTTTATTTCCCACTTTCAATAGTCTCTCCCCAGACTGTTGAAACCCGCCCGAAAATAAGATAGTGTGCTAATGTCCGGTGAATTACAAGGATACTGATTTCCGTTAGTCTTAGAACGTAGACAAACTATGTTCTAGGTAAATAAAGTAAGTAGCTCTGCTAAGAAAAAATAAAAATTTAGTTTATTTTGTGAGTGGAGCCCAAAAGAGACCTTGTCTACAAACTCAGACTGACTTCCGTTAGTCTTATTTCCCCGGGCTGTTGATACCAGTTATATTTTTAGCAAAGAAAGAGAGTGATTGAAAATGGCTTATACAGAAGATCAGATTAAAGACATTCAGGAGCGTATTTTTCAAGCTCTTGAAGATGTGATTGACCCAGAACTTGGGATTGATATTATCAATCTTGGTTTGGTCTATGAAATTCGTTTTATTGAGGGCAAGGCTGAAATTGATATGACCTTGACGACCATGGGCTGTCCATTAGCTGATCTAATTACCGATCAAATTCATGATGTACTGAAGGATGTTCCTGAAGTAACAGAAGTAGATGTGAGACTGGTTTGGTCACCAGCTTGGACTGTTCAAAAAATGAGTCGTTATGCTCGAATTGCACTTGGGATTAAATAATTAAACAGTCTCGAATATTGAGACTGTTTTTTCTGTTTTTGTACGGATTTTTGGCTCTTTGTCAACTGTAGTGGGTAGATGAAAAGCTAACACCTAGAGAGGACGAAATTCGTTCTCTCATTTTTGA